>JAZBNQ010000188.1:0-8836 GCA_036350775.1 Mariniphaga sp. | reverse complement strand
CCCTGTCCTCCTGAATGAAAATTATAAAAAGCCCTTGCGCGAAGCCACTATCCACCATTCGCTGAACGGCCATTTTTCCATTCGCAAAGGAAACTGGAAATACATTGATGCCAAAGGGCACGGCGGTTTTGCACAAATTAAAGAAGAAGTTCCGCAGGATTCAGTTCAATTATACAATATGGAAACCGACCCGGTTGAAACTACCAATGTTTATAAAGAAAATCCGGAGGTGGTGCAGGAGCTGAAATCCCTGCTCGAAAAGTATAAGGAACAGGGATTTAGCCGGCCGAAATAAAAAAATGTTTCCGGTTCATTTTCATTCTACCAAGCTTGCCATTTTATCCAGCCATTTCTGTATATTTTTTCCCGGAATATTTAATTCCCTGTAAACCGGAGCGTATTTTGGGTAACCTTCAACTTCGTCCTGGCTGTCAATAATCCGGCCCTGTTTATTCTTTACACTGTCAATAATTCGCTGGTCGATGGGATCCCGGTCGGCAGGTCGCGCACCTGCGCGGGTAAGAATGTAGTCGGTCACTTCGTCTGTGTCTATTAATCCTGCTATTTGAAATGGCGGCGAATTTGTTTCTATGAAAGTTCCGGCAGCAATTGGAATTTCGGAAGGATTGTTTTCGATGTAATTTTCCCGAAGAAAAAGTTCTGCGTGGTCTCCGTTAATGAAGGCTTTGATTTTTGTGTCCCTGCCCGGAATCAGCACGTTTCCAACAATTGCAATTTTTGCGTTGGGTGGCTCCGGGTGTCCTTCCCATTCACTTTTTATCCAATGTGTATGGATGGCAGCATTTCCCGGGTTGTAAATGACATTGTTTGCAATAATTCCGGTTGCTGCTGTTTTAAAATAAGGATTTCGCTGTTTGTTGTGTGCAAACAAATTCCGCTGAACGGTTATTTCCCGGCAATTGTCATGAATCAGGCTTCCTTTGGAATGTTCTCCCTTGGCATGGGTTGAATTGCTTAACCCTTCAGCAATCAGGCAATTTGAAATAGTTACCTTGTGCGATGTATTTTCAGGTCCTTCCAGTCTTGACCCGGAAGCGCTTATGTTTTCATCAACTGACCAGGTTACGGAACAATGATCAATTAAAATATTGAAGGCATTGCCTCCCGATGTTGCAATGCCGTCGGGCTCCCAACCACTTTTTTTGGGTTCCCCGGCATCTCCCGGCCTGACCATAATATGCCGGATGATTACATCGTGCGTTGTAACAGAAATTCCACCTCGAATAAAGGTGATTCCGGGCGAGGGAGCAGTTTGTCCGGCAATGGTTACGTAAGGCTTGTCAATAATAATTCTGCTTTTATCAAGATCAATTACTCCGCCCACTTCAAACACAATAATTCGTGGACCATCCATATTTACAGCTTCACGGAATGAGCCTTCGCCTTCTGAATTCAAATTGGTTACTTTTATAATTTTACCTCCTTGTCCACCTTTTGTAATTGCAGGAACTGCATCAACTTTTGTTGTATTTTTACCATCGGTGAAAATTGAGGCCGAAAAACCTAATCCGGAATAAAGCATTACAAACGTCATCAAAATAAGCTTATTCATAATCAATCAATTAATTTTTTATTAGTTCAAGTTATCGAGTAGAGTAGAGTAAAGATAAGATTAACTTTGCTTATTCCATTTTTTTTTATTCGATACTTCAAAATTCAACAATGAATGCATTGTTCAAAGGCCTCTTTTAATACCGGTATGTTATCGTGAAAATTTAAAAGTGTATGCCAGATAGCAATCAATGTTAAAAATATATTTTTGAAAATATATGATAATCAGAATTTTAAAATTTTCATTTTTTCGCGAATTCTCTATAATTTTACACCCTCAGAGAGAAAATAGCCATGGGAAGAATTTTATCAATTGATTACGGAAGGAAACGAGTGGGTTTAGCAGTATCAGATCCGCAACAGATTATTGCCAACAAACTGGCAACAATAACCACTCATTCCATTTGGGATTTTCTACGCACCTATTTTCAAAATGAACAAGTTGATGAAGTGGTGATTGGATATCCTTTACAAATGAACAACACAGCCTCCGAAGCTGTTGTTTACATCAATCCGTTTATAAAAAAGTTCAAAGAAAAATATCCTGACATTTCATTGGAAATTATAGATGAAAGATTTACTTCTAAAATGGCTTTTCAAACGATGATTGACGGGGGTGTTAAGAAAGAAGGAAGAAGAAACAAAGCGATGGTTGACGCCATTAGTGCTACAATAATTTTACAAAGTTACATGGAACAAAAACGGCATAAAAAATGAAATTTTCATTTTTAAATTGTTCCGGTTGAATAAAAATAAATGAGAATCATGAAATACCCGGTTACTGTATATGGAGATCCGTTGTTGCGGAAAAGAGCGAAACCGATTGAAGAAGGACAAGAAGGCTTAAACGAAATTATAGAAAATATGTGGGAAACCATGTATTATTCAGATGGCGTAGGACTGGCTGCTCCGCAGGTTGGTTTGTCAATCAGACTTTTTATTGTTGATGCAACTTCTGGTGCCGATGAAGAACCCGAATTAAAAGATTTTAAAAAGGTTTTTATAAATCCTGAAATCATTGAAATCTATGGCGAACAATGGGAGATGAACGAGGGCTGTTTAAGCCTTCCTGAAATCAGAGAAGATGTTAAACGCCCCGATGTGGTTCGAATCAGATATCAGGATGAAAATTTTGAAACTTACGAAGAAGAATTTAAAGGATACGCAGGTCGGATAATTCAGCATGAATACGATCATCTTGAAGGTGTTTTATTTATCGATTACCTTTCACCCTTAAGAAAAAGGCTCTTGAAAAGCAAACTAAGAAATATTACAGCAGGCAAAGTTCAACCTCACTACCGGATTAAAGTTCCTGTAAAGTCAGTGTAACCTTTTTGTCATCTTTTCCGTTTTAGAAATTATTTTAATTGGGAGTAATTCTTAAAATTACGCACCCAAAGCACGGAAAAATTTGACAACAATTGTACAGAAAATACCCTTTTTACGTTTGGTAACGGCACTTGCTGCAGGAATTGTGGCAGGAAAATATTTTCAACCCAACCCAGATATTTTCATTGTGCTCATTTTCATTTTTTTGTGTGTATTATTCTTTTTGAATAAAAACTATAACATACAATACCATTCATATTTTGGTATTGTGGTACATGTTGTTTTAATATTTACCGGCATTGCTGTTTTTTCGCTTTATAACCAAAAACCGGAGTTTTACAGTCGGGGAAAATACCATGCTGAGATTCTTGAAATCTTGCAGGAAAAGCCCAATTCTTATCAGTCTGTTTTAAAAATTAATACGTTTTTCAAAAATGATTCAGTTTTTGAAACTGCAGAAAAAGTAATGGTGTACTTTGAAAAAACTGAATCGGCGAAAAAATTAAATCCGGGTTCAACTATCCTTTTCATTCAGTCCCCCCAACTTGTTCGAAATAATAACAATCCTTACGAATTTGATTATCAATCTTATCTGGCCAGAAGAAAAATATACAGGCAGGTATATCTGGCCGAAGAAAACTGGAAAATTGCTAAAACACCTTCTAAATTTTCTCTTGTTACTTTGGCTGAAAGAACCCGTTTACAGTTAATGAATATTTACAAGGCACAAAATTTCAGAGAAAATGAACTTCAAGTACTTTCTGCCCTGACGCTGGGCTATAAACGAGGTCTTGATCCGGAAACTAAACAGATATTTTCTTCAGCAGGGGCCATGCATGTACTGGCAGTTTCCGGTTTACATGTTGGTATCATTTTCATGGTTTTAAACTTGTTTTTGGGCTTCCTGAAAAAACAAAAATATGGGCGTATTTTATTTGTTCTTCTGGTTATTCCGGCACTTTGGAGTTTTGCCTTTATTGCAGGTTTGTCTGCGTCGGTAATGCGGGCATCTACTATGTTTTCATTTATGGTTATTGGTCAAAACATTAAACGACCTGCAAATACATACAATGCATTGGCTGCATCTGCTTTTCTTCTGCTTCTTTTAAATCCCAATAATTTGTTTGAAGCAGGTTTTCAGCTTTCATATTCTGCCGTTTTTGGAATTGTATTTTTACAACCCCGCCTGGTAAAACTCTTTCATTTTAAATATAAATTTCCTCAGTATTTTTGGGAATTACTTACAGTTTCGGTTGCTGCACAAATTGCAACCTTTCCTGCAACAGCTTTCTATTTTAACCAATTTCCGGTATATTTCTGGATATCCAATTTGCTAATAATACCCGCTGTAATCTTTTTAATTCCTTTGGCGTTTAGTTTACTTTTGTTCCATTGGATTCCAGTAATAACAACCATGTTTACTATTCTGATTAAATTCGCATTAAACTTTGTAATTCAGTTTCTTACATTTGTTGAAAGGATACCTTTTTCATTGGCAGAATTCAGTTTGTCTGTAACAGAACTTGTATTTCTCATAGGCATTGTTCTTTTTGTTTTTCTTTTCATTCAAACACCAAAGAAACCTTATTTTAAAGGTGCACTTATTTCAGTTTTATTGTTGTTGGGAACTTCATTTGTTATAAAAACAATGAACCTTTACCGAAAAGAAATGATTGTGTACAATCAAACTGGCAAGGTTTTAATTCACTTCATTCACGGAAAGAGAAATTATATTGTTTCAAAAGAAGAATTACTTGAGACAGATTTCGAATTAAATGCTGTTGAAAATACAAGGCGAAGGTTACGTTTAGATATGCCTGTTATTTTAATTTCGCATAAGGATTTTCATGATAAATTTATTTTCTTAAAAAATGGAATTGTTGTTTTCGATGGCAAAATTGTTTCATTCAACATAGGCGAAAACGAATTACCTGAAAGTATCATTCCTGAATTTGTAATCGATCCCAAATCTAATCCAACAGCTAATAGCGCCCTTAGCGGCCTTCCTGTTATCATTTCTTCGAACCGGTTTCCAGGCCTGAAAGTAGCTGAAGATTCCAACATTTTTTACCTTCGCGAAAAAGGAGCCTTTAGAGAAAAATGGTAACTTTAGGTACATCAAATTTTAAAATCATGATCATTTGAATCAAAAGTGAGTATGAATTGCAGAGAAATCGGGTTGGAATACTTTACTTTGCACCCTGATTTAATATTAATTTGGAAAAGAAATGAAAGTAGTGATTGCAGGCGCCGGTGAAGTGGGTACCCATTTGGCCAGGATGCTGAGTAATGAAAACCATGATATTGTTTTACTCGATGATTCTCCTGAAAAACTCTCAAAAGTTAGCGGAGATGTTGATTTATTAACCATTGCCGGTTCAGCCCATTCTTTCCAGGATTTGAAACAAACCGGACTTGCAAAAGCCGATCTTTTTATTGCTGTAACTCCTTTTGAAGAACGTAATGTTCTGGCCTGTGCCATGGCTTCCTATTTGGGTGTAGGACGCACAATTGCCCGCATAAACAACGCTGAATACCTGAAACCGAACTACCGGGCAAAGCTAAATAACATGGGGATTCATGAACTTATTTATCCCGAAAGCCTGGCTGCAAAGGAAATTGTAGCCTCTGTAAAACAAACCGGAACCCGCCAGCTTATTGAGTTTTCACAAGGTAAATTATTATTGCTTGGTGTAAAGGTAAGGGAGAATGCTCCAATTCTGAATAAAACTTTTGAAGAACTGGCAAAAGAAAACGAACACCTTTTAGTTGTGGCTATAAATCGTGATAACCTGACTATTATTCCTAAAGGTTCAGATTTTATTATGGATGGCGATATTGTATTTTTTATTACCACACGCATGGAACAACCAAAAGTTTTTGAGCTTACCGCTAAAAAAACGTTCGAAGTAAAAAATGTTATGTTTTTGGGAGGCAGCCGCATTGCTCAAAAAGCTATTGAAAAAATGGGTGACCAATACCGGATAAAAGTAATTGAAGAAGATATTGAAAAATGCCAGCAAGTGGCTGAAAAATACAGCAACGCATTGGTCATAAATGGCGATTGCCGTAACCTTAAATTACTAAAAGACGAAGGCCTTGAAAAAATGGATGCAGTTGTTGCAACTACCGGAAATTCTGAAACTAACATTCTTGGCTGTCACCTGGCAAAAACTGTTGGTGTAAGACGAACTGTAGCCGAGGTGGAAAACCTTGCCTTTATGGGCCTGGCCGAAAATATGAACATAGGAAGTATTGTGAATAAAAAACTGATTGCAGCCAGCTATATTTATCGCTTTACATTAAATGCAGCCATTTCGAAAGTAAAATGCCTTACAGCATCAGATGCCGAAGTTTTTGAATTTATAGCCAAAGCAGATGCCAAAATTACCCAGAAGCCTATAAAATACCTCGATTTTCCTGCTGAAGCAAAAATAGGAGGAATTATAAGGGGTGATGACGGACATATTGCAAATGGCGACACTCAAATTCAGGAGGGTGATAAAGTGGTGGTATTTACCTTGCCTTCAGGAATTAGAAAACTTGAAAAATTTTTCAAATAACTATACAGAAGACTATTTTTAGGGCGATATGAATGTCAGAATAATTTTCAGGGTTTTGGGGCTCCTGCTTCTAATTGAAGGAGTTGCCATGCTTTTTGCCCTGATTGTTTCTGTTTTGTATCAGGAGTATGACCAGTCAGCTTTTCTAATCTCATCGGGAATTAATGTGCTGTTGGGAATTATGATTCTCTACTTTACCCGCAACGCACGACGCGACATTGGACGACGCGAAGGCTATATCATTGTTTCTTCGGTTTGGATTGTTTTTTCTTTTTTTGGAAGCTTACCATATGTTATCAGTGGTGCTATTCCCAATTTTACTAACGCCTTTTTCGAAACCATTTCAGGATTTACAACTACCGGTTCATCAATTTTGGCCGATATTGAGGCATTGCCGCATGGTATTTTGTTTTGGCGAAGTATGACTCAATGGCTGGGGGGTATGGGAATTATCGTTTTATCACTGGCAATTTTACCTGTATTTGGTATTGGAGGTATGCAGCTTTTTATGGCCGAGGTCCCCGGTCCCACACCCGATAGAATAAGCCCCAGAATCAGGCAAACGGCAAAAACATTGTGGGGAATTTACCTGATTTTTACTGTTGCTGAAACGCTGTTTCTTAAGTTAGCTGGCATGGAGTTTTTTGATGCCATCTGCCATTCTTTTACAACCATGGCTACCGGTGGATTTTCAACCAAACAGGCAAGTATAGCCCACTGGTCTTCGCCAGCTATTCAATATATTATTGTCGTTTTTATGTTCCTGGCAGGCACAAATTTTACGCTTTCGTACCTGGCCATTAAAGGAAAATTTCGCCGTGTGTTTACCGACGAAGAGTTTAAGTACTATGGATGGTTTGTGATTGGTTTCACACTGGTCATTTTCTCAGGATTATTAATTTCATCAAATATTGGAATTGAGAAGGCATTCCGTGATTCAATATTTCAGGTGGTTTCAATCATGACTACAACTGGTTATGCAACAGCAGATTATTTGTTGTGGACTCCCATTCTTACTGTTATTATTTTTGCATTGTTTTTCTTTGGAGGGTCTGCCGGTTCTACCGGAGGAAGTATTAAAATTATGCGAATAGTTTTACTTTTGAAAAACAGTTATTACGAGCTTCGCCGGATGGTGCATCCCCATGCAATAATTCCAGTAAAATTTAACAAGCATTCTGTCGATCCAAAAATAATTACGAATGTGCTGGCTTTTTTTATGTTTTACTTTGTGATTTTTGGGTTTAGCACGGTTATATTTTCACTGATTGAACCCGATATGGAGTCGGCAATGGGCGCGGTTGCAACTTCGCTGGGAAATATTGGGCCGGGCCTTGGCAATGTTGGGCCTGCCGAAAATTTCTTGCACATTAAACCGGCAGGAAAGTGGTTTTTATCTTTTTTAATGCTTCTGGGTAGGCTTGAACTTTTTACAGTTTTGGTGCTGTTTTCTCCTGCCTTATGGAAGGAATAAAATAATTAATTGAAAATTTAAAATTCCAATACTCCTTTGCCTTCCCTTAGTATTTCCATCACTTCACCCGTGCAATCAATTACGGTAGAAGGAATTAATTCGCCATAACCACCATCTATTACAATATCGGCAAAGTCCTGGTATTTTTCATAGATCAGCTCCGGATCGGTAGTGTATTCAATTATTTCATCTTCATCTCTTATTGAGGTAGATAAAATCGGATTTCCCAGTTCAAGTACAATTTCGCGAATAATGTTATTATCCGGAACTCTGATTCCAACCGTTTTTTTCTTCCCCTTAAAATACCTGGGTACATTATTGTTGGCATCCAAAATAAAAGTAAACGGGCCGGGAAGGTTTTTTTTCATCAGTTTGAAAACCGTGTTTGAAATGGGTTTGGTGTAATCGGAAAGATGACTCAAGTCGCTGCAAATAAAAGAGAAGTTTGCTTTTTCGATGCTAATTCCCTTGAAACGTGCTACCTTCTCAACGGCTTTTACATTGGTAATGTCGCATCCCAGTCCGTAAACCGTGTCGGTTGGATAAATGATAATTCCACCGTCCCTTAGTACATCCACAATCTTCAGGATTTCGCGGGGATTTGGATTTTCATTATACATCCGAATAAGCATCTGTTTTATTTTAGGCGGGTAAAATTATCATTTTCGTTTTATATTCCGGTATTTCTCAGCAATTTTGCAGAATGAAGCTGCAAATTAAAAAAACCGGAGATGGTTCGGCAACACTGTTTCTGCCTGAACTGAATGAACAATACCACTCAATGAACGGCGCCATTACTGAGTCAAACCACGTCTTTCTCACCAACGGCTTTCTTTTCCATCCTTCAAAAAAACCTGTCGTTTTTGAAGTAGGTTTTGGCACCGGGTTAAATTGCCTG
>JAZBNQ010000187.1:0-5063 GCA_036350775.1 Mariniphaga sp. | reverse complement strand
TTGAAAACTACCTGTTCCTTTGTTTGTTTTTCAGCAGTCGCCTTTGTTGCATCCAAATTGGTGAGAATCCTGTTCGTGCCCGAAGTTTCTCTTCGTGCATGAGTAAGCAGGTTTAGATTGGAATCAGATGTTCTCCTTCCTGCGACCAGACTTTCTTTCACATTTTTTCCCGGCTCAGCCGTGTTGAATCCTGAAAACAATTGTGAAACTTCGGCCAGCACGCACTCCTGCTCGGCGGTCCAGGCACGCAAAAGCATGTTCAAATCCTCAAATTCACATTCGTAATCATCGATATTCAGATTTTCAGTATTCACATTTACAGAAAGCGCCTTCGCATCGAATGCCAGACCGTGTCTTTCTTTTAAATCGAGAATTTCTTCGAGTGCGGTTTTATAGTTTTTTCCCTGGTGCCCTTCAATCCGTAAAAAGTCGAACCGGTCGGTATTAAAATGAAGCGGCTCCTGGATTTGTGGCAGGTCGGAAAGGTTTTGCCGGTGGTAGCTCAGATTTTTGGTGTGGCCGAATTTTTCAGTTTTTATGAAATCCCAGACTTTAAGCAACTTTTCATCAACCCGGAAATAGAACGGCACCGACCGGAAACTCAGTTCCGGCAGTTTGTTGGAGGGCGTAATTTTCACCTCGCCTGATTTGGAGCCGTAACCGTCCAACATTTCAAACATACGCTGAACCAGGATGCGGCAATGGTTCAGTTTGCCCATTCCGCAAGTGAGTGCCGGAGATTTGTAAAAGGAGTGGCGGTTCTTTTTCGGCTCAACATTCACTTCGTCGAGGTTTCCCAGCAGCAAATGTTTGGGAAATGCATTGATATCAGGAAAACAAATTTCTTTTAGCGAAAGCAGCAAACAGCGGATTTCATTCCAGGTATCCACCAAATCTTTTACCAAATCATACCGATACTGAAAGTCAAAAGGCATGTTGGCCTGGGTAAATCCAACCCGGTTTTTAAGGATTTCGGGGAATTTACCGAACTGGTTTTTAAGGGATTCCAGTTGCAGCAAATTTCCAAAACCGGAATGGAGATCAGCCATTCCTTTTATCAGATTTGATAGCAGGTTATCGCTGTTAATTGCACCGTAGTAAGCCTGTTTCAACGCACTGTAGTTGGCCGCGTTTAATTGATTCAGCACCACCCGGCGCACCGCAAGCTCTGGCAATTCGGTAAATTTTTGGGCAACATCGTGTGCTGAAAAAATAGAATCGTTTTTGGCAATATATGCTGCATCATTTTTGGAAACCAGCAAAATGCGCAGTCTTGCCACCTGTTCCACACCCTGGTTATCGCAATCGACCGTGGTACACAAATCTCCCTCTTTGGCATACGATTCCAAATAAAGTAAAACGGTTTTATCCTTGAGGTTTCCCAAAGATTCCAGCGGCGTGGAATTTTCAACCTCTTCGGGGAACAATTCCCACATTTCGATAAGTTCTGTGGTTGTGTTGCCATCAACGGTTTTTACCCGCCGGAAAAACGGATAGGCGGCAAATTTGTCTTCAAACTTTCGGAAATGGGTCAAAACCAGTTCCTCCAGTTCAATGGATTTTACCCCGCCCGCTGAAACTGGTTGCCGGAGGGTAATCAGGTCGCCATCGGTGGTAACACCCACCCCCTGAGTAATTGTTATACTTTTTTCCGTTACTTTTTTCAGATTTAAACCGCATACAGTTCCCACTCCGTGAAGGAATGCCCGCGTCATCCGGTCCTGGTCTTCAAAATAGCTGATAAACCCGTTTAACTGGTCTTTTGTCAGAACCTGGTCATCCACAAATGTATGGTACTGCGTGGTAATTTCGGTTAATTTTGCTGCCATAGCTTTTACAATTAAAGGTTTCCAATGTTGGTGCGGCCAAGTATTATCCTGCCTTTTAACTCTTCATCTTCATCGTCGCAATCAATCAATCTTCCCGAAGGATAAATTGAGTTGAGTTTATTCATTTTATCGATCAATTGGGTTAATTTATCTTCGTTTTGTTCCTGCTCCAGGTTGGTTTTTGATATCAGGAATTCACGGAAAGCATTTTCAAACTGAAGCATATCGTTATCATCGTCGGGAACCTGATTTTTGCGGTGCCCAACCCAGCAAATGCGGGCCAGAACATGAGCCGGAAGTTCTTTTCGAATCAGGTTTTCCAGAAAATTTCGGAAATCAGAATCAGCAAACCGGTAAGCCCACCCGGGCAAAATCACGGTAACACGGTATGAATAAGGGTCAATCGGGTTGCAACTTTCGCAACCATCTTCACACATGAGCATAAACTGGTCCTGTGAAACTGAACCTGCCGTTACGTCTGGGCGAAGTAAAATATGCTCAACCAGAAAAATACCTTCTTCGCTAAACACAAATACCATAAACTGAATAAAATCCAGCATGGCATTTTTCAGTTCTTCCGGCGAATCGTAATACAAATACTGCCGTGCAATAATCCATTGACTCGTGTAAGAATCAGCTTCCCGGTTAACTACATTAAAGGAATATTTTCCGGTTTCGGAAAGCTGAACCTGCAGGTTGCCAACCAGGGTTTCATACAAAATACTTTCTTCAGCAAAAACTTTTTTGATTATTTCTTCCGTAGTTTCCAGTATTTTTTCCACCGCCAGTTGCAATTCCCTTTCGGCAAGCCTGGTATTGGAATAATTTTCGGTCGCAGTTAGTATAATCTCATCAGACTCATTCCTGATTCGCCAGCGATACACTTTTTCTCCTTCGGAATCCAGAAAATCATAAATTTCCACATAAGAATCCGACAAATTCCTTCGTGTGCAGTCTTTGATTCCCACCAGCCGTGAGATGCGTTTTTGAACACCGGAAACATTGTCGGTATTCCAAAGATTTTCATTGGGCTGCCGGAAATAATTAAACGCACCTCCACGTCGCATGCTGGTTTGGTCGTAATCTTTCAGAAATTCTTTCTTGGTTTGCAGAATTACTTTATTGGCATGGATTCCGTAAAGCTGGTTCATCAGGAAAGTGTAGTCGTTGAATTTTTCAGCAAACCGTGCAATCAGGTGGTCTAATATTTTGTTTTTCCGTTCAACCCGGTTATCGAGCTCTGAAAAAAGAAGTTCGGTCAGTGCTTCGTCATCATTTTCGGGATAATCGGTCACCAGTTCCGTAAAACCTTTAATGTCTTTAACAGCCTGGGCAAAATAAGTTTGTTTCAGTTTATTGTCAACCGAAAGCAAATCTTTCACTTTTCCCAGGTGAGCAAAATATGAAGCCAGCATCTGGTCGAAAAACAGCAGGTACCCTTTTAACTGTTTGGCCTGGGCTTTCCTGGCGGTTTCGGCACTTTTGGGCAGACCGTTCGGTCCAATTCCGTAGGTATCAGGAAAATCATTTTGAATGGTGGTAGTTTCGCCGGTATTTAAAAATTCTCCTTCAGGAATTTCAGGTTCCATGTTAAACCGCGCCTGTTCCTGCGCTGCCTGGGCAGCTTTTTCCATTTCCTCCAGGTAAATATCAACTTTTTTGTGGTTAACATTTACCGGCAACAAACTTTTGTAATAACTGTATGCGCTTTTGTCACACCGGACAGGCTTTTTCCCATCTTCCACACAAATTACCCATGATTCACCCTCATCCTCCGGATCATTGCAATCATTTATGGAAATATCTTTTATAACTTTTACCCCGTCGATGTTCATTATCAGATTCATAATATCTGATAACCTGACTTCGGTGCGGAGTTTGGCGTTCTTAAGTTCTTCCGGATCGATAAAACCGCTTTCCAAAACCGGACCGTCAAAAATCTGATCTGAAGTATATCCTTTTTCAACCATCTGCTTCAGCGAATAAAATTTAACCGATGGCGAAAAATAATTATCGATGGCACGCAATACCTTGGCATGAACCAGTTCCTCATCTGCTTCAGGATTCAGTTCGATGCTGGCACACACGGCAATGGGATGTGTGTTTACTTCCGTAATTTCAACCAAATCTTCGCAAAGATTCCGGTTGGAATGGAAGCGTTTTTTTATTTCTTCGAAAATGCGTTCTTTTTCGTCATTAACGGCATCTTCATCAGGGAATTCATCCGGATCGAAATCGTCGAAATCTACAATAATGGAATACAATCCCTGCAACTGGAAATCGGTTTTGAACGCAGATTCAATGTCTTTAAAATCATCAGATTGGTATGAAAACTTGTTGTTCTTGCAATCCACAAAAACCGTTTTTTGGTAGGGTTTCAGCCAACAGTTTTTTACCCCTTTCATGTCAATGAACAGTTTGCGGTAATCGGCCTCGGTAACAGGCTGCGACGGCAAAATTTGCATGGCTTTAAAAAACTGCTCACCAATGGCCTGTGCATTTTCATCTTCCGGAGCCAGGATATTTTCCAGCGGCATTTCCAGCCGGGCACCCAAATCAGTTAATGCGTAAGACAACATTTCCAATATGGTAATTCCGGGATCATGGCTGTTGTAATCGGTCCATAAATCACTGGCCAACTGCTCGATGTATTCCAGCCCTTTTTTCCGCAAAAAAGCATAATCGAGATCGTCGCCGGTGGCCACGTTTTTAGGCAGGGTAATATGTTTGTTTATTTCTGACATATTTCTACGGTTTCAACGGTTTCGTTACAACTATCCTCGGCAAGTCTGAGGTTGTGCTGCCGGGCAGAAACAAGAATGGCGATTGGCGTTTCAGGGCTCACCAAGGTGTAGAATTTCTCTCCTTTTTTCATTTTTACATCTTCCAAATAATCAACGTATTGCAGTTTTTCGATGTAATGAATGAGCGTGCTCCGGTGAAGCGAAGTTCCAAATTCTATTTTGGCTGTTTCTTTAAATGCCCATGGCGAAAGCAGGCGGGTAATGTCTTCGTTCAGTTTTTTCAGGTAATAACTTTCATCATACCCTTTTTTGAATTTTACTCCCAAATCAACAGTAACCTCTTCATATTCAGGATTTGCTACCACGGCATTTACATGTAAAGTATTCCGTTCGTTTACAAAATCCTGAATTTCGTTGAGCGTGGCTTTGCTCACCCGCGGCTGGTAAATATCGAATACATTGCTGTTTTCAATGTCGGGAATAACAATAA
>JAZBNQ010000186.1:0-4905 GCA_036350775.1 Mariniphaga sp. | reverse complement strand
TCCTAATCTCCCAAAAAGGGAGCAACAGGAGAAAAGATATTTGAAGCTCCGGGTGTTAATCCGGGGCTTTTTTTATTTCTGTCTGTAACATCTCCGGCACTTGTTCGTCCTATTCAATGAACAATGTTCGCAAATAGCCAATGACAGTAAACGAATACAATGAGGCAGTAGATCAATACTCAGACCGGCTTTTCCGGTTTGTGCTGAAAAGTATAAGGGATTCTTATGCGGCCGAAGATATTGTGCAGGACAGCTACGAAAAATTGTGGAAAAACGTGGAGAATGTGGACGGAACCAAAGTAAAATCGTACCTGTTTACCACGGCCTATCATACGATGATTGACCGCATCCGGAAGGAAAAACGGTCAGTCTATTCAGAAGAATTTAAACTGCCCGAAGAAGGCCATGAAAACAATTATTCAGATTTGGGTGAAATACTGAAAGAAGCCGTTAACCGGCTGCCCGAAATTCAGCGCATGGTGCTGCTATTGCGCGACTACGAAGGCTACTCCTACAACGAAATTGGCGAAATGGCCAATTTAAACGAATCGCAGGTGAAAGTTTACATTTACCGGGCGAGGGTATTTTTGAAGAATTACATAGGAAAAATGGAAACGGTGGTGTAAAATGAAAATTACAAGAGATAATTACGAAGTTTATTTCCTCGATTACCTGGAAGGAAATCTGGACGAAAACCTGGTGGATGATTTTATTGATTTCCTCAGGCAAAATTCCGATTTGAAAGCCGAGCTCGAAATGTTGGCTCCTGTAAAAGTGGAATTGGAAAATATTATTTTCAGAGGGAAAAATAAATTGTACAAGGAAAAATTCGACCTGGAGCCGGAATTTAACCGGGCCGCTGTTGCGCGTTTGGAAGGCGATCTTCAGAAAAACGAAATAGCTGAATTTGAAAAATATCTTTCCATACGTCCTGAAAAACAGAAAGAAGCTGCCCTCTTTGAAAAAACCAGGTTAAAAGCTGATGAGTCCATTATTTTCAAAAAGAAAAACAAACTGTACCATTACTCAACCGGAAAAACCATTTTGTTTTGGTCAACCCGGATTGCTGCTGTTTTGGTTCTTGCTTTTATGGTTTACCGGGTAGCCGATAATATTTCAACCCAAAATATTATTCCTGAAAGCCAGGTGGCTGTTTCAGAAAAGAAAACAATCCCCGTGCCTTCGGAACCGGCCAATATTCCTCAAAAACCGGAAAAGAAAGAAGAGACGTTGCCGGTGGATAAAAACGTTGCCGAGCCATTAAAAAAAGCAGTACCTAAAACTGAGCCTGTAAAAAGTTTGCGGGAAACAACAAAGGGCCGAATGGATCATGAACGTATTGCAGAGGTCAGAATTCCGGTTGAAATTCCTGAAAAATTGCCTGGGCGCAGTGCATCACTCTCCATTCCGCATACGGATGTGGCTCTGGCGCAAATGAAAATTACACTTCCGGAAACCCCTGCCCAAATTTATGAAGAACGCCTTCTGGCCGATGTGGTGAAAGAAAAAACCGGCATTGGCAACCTTTCATTAAATAAAGTAGCCAAAGCCGGCCTGAACCTGGTTGCAAATGTTTCCAACGAAAAATTCAGTTTCGATACCAATACCGACGGGCAAATTACAGAACTGAATTACGATTCGCGACTGTTGGCTTTTTCCATTCCCACAAAAAACGATTGAAAAAGGGAACTGAATATACCTTTTCAACACACAAAACCTGAAAAAACTATTTCAACATTTGGCAGTTTTCCCGTTTTTCATTTTCCCATTTATGCAATAAAATATTCATCTACCTGTAACTTTTTCGTTTGCTTGTCCGTCAGAGCAGCAGAACATTAAAAAACAGGAAAAAATGAAACGATTAATCAGCATTATTTTATGCAGCTTTCTGGCAATAAATCTTTTTGCGCAAACCGATACCACAAAAGTGGGTACCAAAAACAAAAACGTGGTTACCGTTATCGAAGATGGTGAAAGAGTGCAGGTAAAAGTGGGTAACGAAAAAGGCGTGGAAGTAATAACCGACGACTGGGGAGATACAACTCATGTGCGAATTGGCCGGCGCACATTCAGGGTTATTGAAGGTGGTAATGGTACTTATGTGAAAATCGACAAAGAAGAAAAACAAAAAAACTGGACCGGCAGTTTTAATCCACACTGGGCCGGTCTTGAGTTTGGAATGAATATGTACCGGCAGTCCGATTATTCTCTCTACAATCATCCGAATTCCAATATTCCTAATGATTTTATGGAACTGCATTACGGAAAATCCATTACCGTAAACCTCAATTTTATGGAATGGGCGTTTAAAAATGAAGCCAACAATTTTGGTCTGGTTACCGGTTTAGGTTTCAGTTTTATGGATTTTACATTCGACCAGCCTGTTACCATTGAAAAAGCCGGTGGTGATGGAATAATTATGCCAGTTGACCTGAATCCCGATGGCCTGAAAAAAACGAAACTTAATTTAACTTACCTTACTGCACCACTGATTCTTGAACTGAAAACTCCCTTACGGATGGGCAGTTCGCGACTTTACCTGGCTGGTGGTGTAATTGGCGGAGTGAACATTGGGGCGCATACAAAATACAAATATCGCAACGACAAAGAAAAAGTGCGTAGCAATTTTAATCTGAACCAGTTTAAATACGACCTTACCGGCCGGATTGGTTTTGGCGACTTCTGTGTGTTTGTGAACTACGGAATGACCCCGCTTTTCAAAGAGGGCCGCGGACCTGAGCTGGTTCCGGTTACTTTTGGTTTTTCGTTCCCGAATATTTAAAATATTTCGGCTACTTTTAATGCTCAAAAACCGGTTATGGAGTTTTTGAGCATTTTTCCTTTAATAAGCTTTCTTTTTCTGGCAATTTCGCTGATTGTTCGAATTATCTATCTTCGTAAAAAAGGAATCAAAGTGAGTTCCAAATCCGGTGAAAAACCGAAAATTCTGTTATTGCTTTATCCTGTTTTCGGTCTTCTTTTCCTGGTTTGGTTAGCTGAGCTGGCAAGAGTGGCTTTTCAGTTTTCGTGGCTGTTATTGCCGGAATTTGTGACAAAATCACTGCTTAATTTTCAATGGCTTCGTTTTGCAGGGGCAATTCTGATTTTCATTTCCCTTGCATTTTGGGTACTTACGTTACTGGATTTTCGGTTTTCACTACGGTTTGGGCTCGATGAAAAAAACCTCGGAAAACTGATTACCAGCGGCATTTTTTCCCGTTCACGCAATCCGTTTTTTCTTTCCATTGACCTGTTTTTTACAGGGCTTGCACTGTTTCATCCCAGCATTTTCTTTTTGGGAATGGCTGCATTAACGCTGGTCAGCATTCATTTTTTCATTCTGAAAGAAGAAATATTCCTGCGCAAACATTACGGCGAAGTGTACAAAAAATACCAGGAAAAAACCGGTCGGTATTTTTAGCAGTTTATTTTACATGAAGCAGTTTTTCACCTTTATATTCAAACCAATTGTCCCGGGCAATAATCTGAACGGTGTACACTCCCGGTTTTAGTTCCGGTTTAACGCTGGCTTCCCAAATGTGTTCCGAATCCTGGTCGCCGCCCATTTTACGCCAGGGAACCTCACCAAGTTGTTTTTCTTTTTCCTTTTCAGCCAAACGCACCGGATCAATTTGAGGAATTCTTTTCATGTCAATCCATTCACCTTCCTCCCCGATTTTCATTTTCACCTCTGCATCAGGCAATGCATTGTAAATATTGGCAATCACTTTCATTTCATTTTCAGATGAAACAGCATCGGGTGCATGAATGTGCATCTGAACATTTTCAGGAACTCCGGCGGTTTTCCATTCCAGCTTCCAGTTGTTTTTATCGATGTGTAAAAAAGCATACCCGTTTGGCGTTCCGTCCGACATCATGGTATGCGGAATGCCAAACTCGTTGGGTGCACCAGTCCACCAGGCCCCGCAGACCGTTCCCATGCTAATCATATGCAGCGGTTCACTTCGCGGGAAACCGGTTTCTTGCCCAATAAAATGATGGTAATGCCGGTGCGTATGAGCAACCAGCGAAACGCTGTTTGAATGACTGGCCAGCAAGTTATAAAACTCCTGTTTTTCAGCTTCATTATACCATTCTCTGGAACCCTCCCAAGGAATGTGTGCCATTAAAACCAAAAGCTGATCATCATCCAGGCGCTTTAATTCATTCCTGAAAAATTCCAGTTGGTCGGCGCCAAGACCGGTGCGGTAGTAACGTTCGTCACCATCAGTTATCCACCGCACATTGTCGAGCACAACAAAATGTGCAGGGCCATGGCTGAATGAATAATAAGAAGGCCCGAATTTTTTGTACCAGGTGCCACGCGCCTCCACGCTGTTGTTGCCGGTATAATCAAAATCATGGTTTCCTGCCACATACCACATGGGAACGCCAATGGGTGAAAGACTTCCGGTAAGGTGGTCGTAAATACTCAGGTCGTCGAAAACCACGTCGCCCAGCGTAACGCCAAAATCGGCATCGGTTCCAATCAGTTCAGGAATAACATCTTTTGACATGAAATAGATTTCCTGATGGTCGCGGGGCTGGGTATCGCCAAAAATGAGGGCTTTTATTTTATCTGGTTCTTCTGACGGAAGCAAAGGAAAATTAACCAATTCTGGAAGCGATCCGGTTGGTGCAAGTCCTTCGTATTTTGTTCCTGAAATGCCGGAGGTACTGTACATTTTATAAAACTGCGGAACCTGGTTTTGGTCAACCGGCACTGCCCAGTTACGTGGTTTAACCACAAATATGGCTGAATTATCCCGCAGCGGAAGTTCATACTCCCCTTTCCGGTCGGTTACCGCCACCTCCCGGCTGTTCGAAACTGCAACATCTTTAAGCGGTTTATCTCCTGAATCAAAAATGCCATTTTCATTTTTATCGTGAAAAACGATTCCTTTA
>JAZBNQ010000185.1:0-2653 GCA_036350775.1 Mariniphaga sp. | reverse complement strand
GTCGCGGGTAATAAACTGGCGGTCGTAAAACCGGTCGCAGTAATTCAGAAACAGTTCAATATTTGATGCGATGAGTTTTTTGCTGTGCTTGTCAACACCCTGCTGCAATTCAAACTCGATTTTCGAGAAGCAATCCAGCACTATCTGCCTTTCTCGTTCAGATACGTGCAAGGCTTCATTGGTGTTGTAGCTGAAAAAATTGTAGTCATTCATTATTCCTGCAAGCGGAGTCCCGTGTATCAGGTCAGGGTGAAACACCAGTGCATGCCCTTTTGGTTGATACACTTTCCCATCGTTTTCAAGTTCCAGCACCTGACCGGGCGCCACAAAAACCAGTGTGCCTTCCTGATAGTCGTAATAATTGCGTCCGTATTTCAGATCTCCGCATTTTACATCTTTCAAAAAAATGGTATAGAAACCAAAGTAAAGTTTCACCTTTTTTTCTCCGCCCCACGATCTCGGGTTCGCTTTTGAAAAATTGATAACACTTACCAAAGGGTGCAGCGTTTCATGATTATTCAGTGCGTTGTATTCATTAACGGTATCGAATCGAAATACTTTTTCCATCTCGTTTATTGTTTTTCGAAACAAATTTAACCATTTCGATAAAGGAAATACTATACAGCGAATCAAATCAGTAAAAATGGTAGAAGATGCAGTAATTTATATACAAAAGCCTATCTTGTATGTTCTTACATTTGTAAACGAATAAAAATTTCAGAAAATGCAAATAAATAATTACAGTCAGAAATCTTTTAAGTTAAACCGTGTTTGTAAAGGTTTTTTAACGTATTCAAACCGGATGCCAGTTCTGCTGATATTAATGGTTGGGGTGATCCTTTCATCCTGTTCCACAGCACCGGAAAATGTATCGCTTCCGGACAATGCAATAATAATTCAGGAACAGGGCAGTTTTGCTGTTGGCGGAACAGTGATTACCAATCCCGGTACTTTCGACCCATACAATCAAACGTCGGAAGGGCAAACATTTCATGGCGACCACGCCTACGTTTTTTACCAGGTACCTGTTGACGCCCGTAAATATCCATTGGTGATGTGGCACGGTTTCGGGCAGTTTTCCAAAACCTGGGAAACCACTCCTGACGGACGCGAAGGATTTCAAAATATATTTTTGCGCCGTCGCTATCCTGTTTATGTGCTCGACCAACCACGTCGCGGGAATGCCGGTCGGAGCACAGTTGAAGGCACCATTACTCCAACTCCCGATGAGCAGGGTTGGTTTGGTACGTTCCGAATCGGTATCTGGCCCGACAATTTTGAATGAGTACAATTCGACAAAGACCCGGAGACACTCAATCAGTACTTCCGGCAGATGACACCAGACATTGGGCCAATCGATATTGAAGTGAATGCAGAAGCTGTTTCGGCGCTGTTCGATAAAATTGGCGAAGGCGTTTTGGTTACACACTCCCATTCGGGTGGAATGGGCTGGCTTACGGCAATCAAAAATCAAAATATAAAGGGCATTGTTTCTTATGAGCCGGGAAGCGGATTTTTGTTTCCTGAAGGAGAAGTGCCCGATCCAAAACCCAGCTCAGGTGGGACACTTGAAGCTGTTGGCATTCCGATGGATGATTTCATGCAGCTAACTAAAATTCCCATTGTAATTTATTACGGCGATTATATTCCCGAAGAACCCAACCCAAATCCCGGTCAGGACGGCTGGCGTGTGCGGCTCGAAATGGCCAGACTATGGGCGGATGCTGTAAATCGTCACGGTGGAGATGTAACCATTGTGCACCTGCCTGAAATCGGCATTGAAGGAAATACGCATTTCCCGTTTTCAGATTTAAATAACGTGGAGATTGCCGATTTAATGTCGGAATGGTTGAAGGAAAAAGGATTGGATTCATTAAATAATTAACGCTGTCAAGTCTATCGACGTTGACAGGTTACAGTGTTGCAGACTGACTTGTCAGCGCTCGCCGGTTGGCGAACCTGATAATGTCAAACAAAGAAAAACTAAAAATTTTCACAACAAAAAGGAGTTAAAAATGAAAAAAACAAAATATCAAATTTTGATAATTATGCTCATGACAACAAGCCTTTTGGTTTCGGCTCAAACCAAAACGGATAATCCGTTTGGTCTGGTTTATCAGGATGCCATTACCGAAAATGTACAAGGCGAAGTGACCATTCATCCTGTTAGTTACAAACTGAATGGTCTGGAAATAGCAGCCAATGTTTATACACCTGCTGGTTACGACCCGGCAGAGAAGTATCCGGCGGTTGTGGTGGCTCACCCCAACGGTGGAGTGAAAGAACAGGTTGCCGGATTATACGCACAGCGTCTGGCAGAATTGGGGTACATCACCATTGCTGCGGACGCTTCCTACCAGGGTGCCAGCGGGGGACAGCCTCGCAATGTGGACAAGCCCGCCAACCGGATTGAAGACATCCGCGGAATGGCCGATTACATTACGCAGCATGATGGGGTAGACGCCGACCGATTGGGCGTATTGGGTGTTTGCGGTGGCGGCGGTTATACGCTTGCTGCGGCCCAAACCGATAAGCGTTTCAAAGCAGTGGCTACACTGAGTATGTTTAACTCAGGCGTGGTAAGGAAAAACGGATTTATGAATTCCCAGGTTTCCACCATTCAGGAACGGCTGGAACAGGCTTCTGAAGCCCG
>JAZBNQ010000184.1:0-4317 GCA_036350775.1 Mariniphaga sp. | reverse complement strand
TCACGCGGATCCACCTGGTCGAACCACATCAGCGGACGTAAAAGCGAGGCAGATCCAAAATTGATTTTTTGTAATCCGGCACGTAACTCAAGTTGATGCGTTGAGTAACGTGCCCAAATACGATAAGGTTTTATTTTTCCGTCGAATTCACTAGCATCAAAAGGATCGAGCGCCATTGAACCATAAATATTTGCCGAGGCTTCAAAATCGATTAGACTTTCACCTTCAGGATTAATATTAAAATTAAACTGCGGAATATATCGACCACCTGTATTTGATGGATATGCAATGCCCGGATTAATATTTTGCCAGGCAGATAACTGGCCTTTAAATGAGAGGTTTGTTTCTGTTTTACTGTTTTCTGTTTGCGCATCGATTTTTACTGTCACAAATAATTGTAGCAGGAAAATTCCAGTCGCTATTTTAATTGTTGTTTTCATTTTCGTGTGGAAATATTCCGTAAAAGAAAAGATTTGCAACCTCCATAATCAAATCCTGCATACTGTCATACATGGCAAGCAATTTTGAATCGGATAAAAATTCAGACATTTTATTAGCGAAATAAAAAATAAATTCAATTTTCAAATCCTTTCGAATCCATCCTTCGTCCTGGGCTTTTTTATAGTCCTGCATTACTTCCATTGTAATTTCATTGGCACGTTTTTGCCAATACTTGTGCAGTCCGAGTTTTTTGTTCGAATAAATATCATTCACCAGTTCAGGGCTGATTTCACGAGTTCCATCGAACTTTGCCTTCAGTTGCTTTTTCACTTTTTGCTGGAACGAAGTGTCCTCATTCATTATATCACGGTATTTCTGAATGGTTTCACCCATGATATCATCAATTACTTTTTTGCCCAGATCAAGTTTATTGGAGAAAAATTTGTAAAAAGTCATTTTGCTTACATTGGCTTCACGGCAAATTTCTTCAATCGTCACCCTGCTGATACCATGTTTCCAAAACAGTTCGTGAGCTGTTTTTACAATGTCGTTGTACTTCGGATTTTCTGTTTCCTGATTCATGATAAATTACTTTTACGGTACAAATATACGTTTTTTATAAATTCAAACAAAAAACGTATAGTAAAATAAAATATGTCATACAACATATTTTCAAGAATAAAAGCACAACAAACATTTCTTAATGAAAAATGAGGCGTTAATACACGAAAAATCTGAATATTTATTTGAAATTTTTTCGACGTTCTTTCCTACTCATTTCCAACTGAATGATTTCCGGAGGATGCACAACACCATAATTTTGCGAAGGCAGTAAAATTCCGGTTTCATTACCACCGGTTACGAACTGGGGAATAACAAATCGCAGATCGTTGGAACTGAGACTGTGTTGAAATATTAACAAGATGACTTCGGAAGATCCGGTTGCCACAACGCCCAGTTGCTGGCCGGCAAAAATTTTCTCGTTCACTTTCAGCTTTTTGTCGGGGTCAATTACATTCCGGTAACAAATCAACGTTCCGTCGGCCTGCAAAACAGTGATGGAATTGTTCCAGGTGTGGTACCAGTTTTGCGGCTCACCGGTACGTTGTTTACCAACCAATTCCACAACAACTCCGGTGCGGCTGGCAAAAACAGGTTCGCCTGAAGAAGCGTTAAAACCGGTTGCATTCCATGATTTAAGTTCTTCGTTTCCCCAAAACCCGGGAAGCGATTTCACATCAAAAACCGAAATTTCTTTATCAGGGCTAAACGGAATTAAGTAGGGAAAATCGAGGTCGGCCAGCGCCATTGGATTTGATTTGAATGATTTTATCTGGTAGTTAAAACGCGGCACTCCTGCATCGGGATATCGCAGCAGTGTAAAAAGGGTATTAAAACCGGGTTCCAGCAATTTAATGTATGGCAGCGGCTCGTTAAACGTGGTGTTTTCCAAATCGGCGAAGTCCACATTCAGAAAAACAGGCGCCGGGGTGTTGTTGTAAGCCACAAAATCCACATCTCCTGCTGCATTGTAGTTGGCCTGCACTTCAACAAGCTGGGCATTTGAGTTGAAAAAAAGAAAAAAAAATGTGACGATTAAATAAAGTTTATTCATAATATTAATGTTATGCTTTAATGTTGACAGGTCTTTCGACGCTGTCAGGTTTTCTATCAAACGAATTTACTTTATAAATGGTAAAATTTCATCCCTAAATTCCGGATATTCCTCCACTAATCTGCTGTTGGCCAGTTCAAAATCTTCGAAATGAAAGCCGGGAGAAACGGTGCAGCCGGCCAGCGCGTAACCTTCCGGATTAACCAAACGGGAGGCAAACCAGGTGTTTTTCGGAACAATCACCTGGAAGGTTTGTCCGCTTTCCGGGTCGGCGCCAACCAGGTATTTTTCCATTTTCCCTTTTTGCAACGAAAGAATTTCAATGGCCGAAGTACCGGTGTAATAGTGCCAGATTTCGTCGGATTTAATTCGGTGAAAAGCTGAAAAATCTGTTCCTTCAAGCAAATAATAAATGGATGTGGCAAAACTCCGTTCGCCACGAAAGTTTGAAGGTAAGCCCGTCTGCGGCACAATATCGTCCGAAAGATAAATTTCACGAAACCATCCTCCCTCCGGATGTTTCTCCAGTTCCAGTTTTTCAATCCAATAAGCTACAGTTTTCATTTTAGAATAACATAAAGATGATTAGACATGAGATCTTAGATAAAAATTCCGTTTCATAAAACTTATTTTTCAAAAGTAAAAATTAATATTGCTTTTAAAACCCGGTAATTGGGGAAAACTAAAACATGTATTCAAAAGAAGAGGCAAAAAAAATAAGGCTGCAATTTTGGGAGCACTTTGGCAAACGGTGTGAAATTCATCCGCTACTCTATGAACGCAGGAAAAAATGGATGCTGCACCGGACAAAAATTCCTGGCGTGGCGCTGCGGTTCGAGGCCGACCGTACCAGTGCAAAAGTGATTCTGGAATTGAGCCAACGCAATGAAGATAAACGGTTAAAAGCTTTTGAAATCCTACAAAACTACAAAGTGATTCTTGAAGATGGATTCCCTGATGGTTTGAGTTGGGAGTTTTTTTATGAACGCGAAGACAGTGGACAGGAAGTTGCCCGAATTTACACTCCTATGGCCAACGCAAATTTATTTCGCCAAAACCAATGGCCCGACATTTTCAACTTTTTTATTGAAAACATGATCAGGCTGGAAGAGAATTTTTTGCAAATTAGGGACATTTTAAAGGAAGAACTTGCTTACTAATTCATTCATTGCTATGGAAAAACTAAAAATTTCGACAGCACAATTTGAAAACTGCAGCGGCGATAAAACTTATAACTTATCGGTAATTGAAAAACTCACAAAAAAAGCTGCTGCCGCAGGCTCCAAAGTGATTGCCTTTCATGAGTGCTCCATTACCGGCTACACTTTTGCCCGGAAGCTTTCCAAACAACAAATGCTCGACCTTGCTGAACTCATTCCCGAAGGAGAAAGTATTTCAAAACTGAAAAAAATTGCCGAAAAATATGACATGACAGTGCTGGCCGGACTTTTCGAAAAAGACACCGAAAATAACCTGTTTAAAGCATATGTGTGTGTCGATAAAACCGGACTTGTTGCAAAATACCGCAAACTGCATCCGTTTATCAATTCGCACATTAAGCCGGGGAATGAGTACTGCGTATTCGACCTGCACGGATGGAAATGCGGCATACTAATTTGTTACGACAACAACGTGGTTGAAAACGTGCGGGCCACCAAACTGCTGGGCGCCGATGTGATTTTTATGCCGCATGTTACCATGTGCACACCTTCCTCGCGACCGGGAGCAGGATTTATTGATCCCAAATTGTGGGAAAATCGTGAAAACGATCCTACCTCTTTGCGTCTGGAATTTGATGGCATGAAAGGCCGGCAGTGGCTGATGAAATGGTTGCCGTCGCGGGCTTATGACAATGCCCTTTATGTTGTGTTTGCCAATCCGATTGGCATGGACGACGACCAGTTGAAAAATGGCTGCTCCATGATTATCGACCCCTTTGGCGATGTAGTAGCTGAATGCCGAACATTAGGTGATGAGGTGGTTTCGTCGGTACTTATTCCCGAAAAACTTACGTTGGCAGGCGGATACCGGTACACCAAGGCACGCCGGCCCGAATTGTATCGCTACATCATCGGAAAAGAACACAAACCGTATCAAAAAGTGAGCTGGATTTCGGAATGACTAGTTTAATAATTTCTTTAAACACCTTTCCTAAATATTTATTCTAAAAATATTTTTTGAATTAAACACCTGATAATAAGCTTATTTAAACCAAACATGAAATGTAATACTAAAATTTAAGTACTATGTATTGCATGGTA
>JAZBNQ010000183.1:0-3036 GCA_036350775.1 Mariniphaga sp. | reverse complement strand
TATGGTGGCTTTCAATTCTGTGGATAACCCTCTGATATTGTCACTAAACATATTCAAAGAGTACGCAGAAATCTGTGCCATACTTTTTTGCAATTCTTTGATTTGCTCAGGAGAAAATTGTTTTTGATTTATATGGGTTTGTATTTCGTGCATCAATACGACTATTTCTTCGGTATCAAAGTTAGATTTTGTTTGATTATCTGAAATTCTGTCTTTACTCAACTGCTCTATTTTTTGTTTTAATTCTTCGAACAGGGCATAAACTGTTGAAGAATCTATTTTACCTGTACTCATAAATTATTGATTTTAAGTGTTTATAACCTGCGCCCTTTTTTCCGTCTTTTCCTTTTCCGCGCTTCCTGCCTTAAATATTCGGCATAGTCTTCATCATAACCCGATGACGGCTTAAGTAAATCAAACATTCCTCCCAACGAAGAAACCATTGCTCCAACTGCAGAAGAAAGTCGTCTGGTATCGTTCTGACTGTTCCGCGGTGCCGGTTCATGCTGAATATGCACTGACTTTTCATTTTGCTGAAGCAGATAATTGATTTTGGAATAACTAAATGCCCGGTCAATTTTGGAGCCGTTGAATTCATACCCGTTTTTACCAAACCTCACCCCTTGAATTTTTTCCGTATTGCCGTTTTTTCGCAATTCAGTGTTAATCCCCAGTTTTTGAAGTTTTAAATTCAGCTCCTGCCAGTTTCGGCATATGGGAATCGTCGATCGAAGCGCATGGTAAATCTCGTACCTGGTTTTATCCGGTTCTTTTAGACGGTGCACTTGAACATTTTCTTTCCCCGAAGCGATATACAGACCATATTTTTTCGTTAGTTCCATACAAACCTTTGTGTTACGCAACTTTTCATTTTTGTCAGAAATCCTGTTCCCGTTATTGTCAATCCGGTTTATCACCAGGTGGACATGCGGATGGTTCGTATCATGGTGCCGGACAATGATGTATTGTGTGTTTTTATATCCCATCCTTTCCATGTACCCATGTGCAACACTCATCATTAATTTGTCTGTTAACAGGCCCTTGTCCTGTGCTGAAAAATCCAGCGAGATATGTGCCACCGGTTTTGAGATTTTAGGTTTCAGTTTGCTTTGGGTAATAAAACTTTGAATGACAGATGCTTTGTCTTTTAAACGTACGCCTTCTGCAAAAAGTAAACGGGCATTCTTTTTATCCATCACATAATTTATCGCTCCGCGAAAACCACGTCCCTGGACAATTTTAGCAATCATCTATAATACGTTGAATTATTTTATCCAGGCGTTCGCTCATAACAATACAATTGCTATGTACTTCCAAATAGCCGGCAGCATTTGCTGTACGGGCAATCTGGTTCACATTGTTGGCCATACCGGAAAGTTGCCGAATGTATCTCACCAGTTCCGGGGTAAGCCGCTGTTTCACCACAGAGGAACGGATGCATTGACGGATAAATTCGCTGCGGTTAATCCCCGCCAAACGTGCTTTGGCTTTCAGCGAATAGTATTCTTCTGTGGCCATTTTTACCGTTATTTTATATGCTTTCTTTTCAGAAGGTTTTTTCGCTGGCCTGCCATTGATATTCCTGTTTTTTATCGTTTTCATGTGAATTTCATTTTTAACATTATTGAGACCGTCGGGATGTTTTGCCTCGCAGAGCAAAGTTTTGGTCAGACCAAAACACAAACTTGCTCCGCAGAAAAAAGTCTTTCGCTCATAATCTGAAACCCTGGCTTTTCTTTATATCCGGAACCTGCTTTTTATCACAGAGGTAATCATTCAAATCTTTGAACCCGCAATAGCTCAATGACATATTTTCAACAGAAAAACAAAACGACTTTATTTTCTGAAACGCCTTTCGTCCACTTCTATCGTTATCGAGATAGGCGGAAATATTTTTGTGCCTTTTCAGAAAAGGCAGTGCCTTTTGTGCATTGGCAACTGAATTTAAGATAGCCACATCGTACCTTGTTGATTCTGTTTTTTGTAAGGCTAAAAATGAAAGGAAATCCCAAAAGCCTTCAAAAGCTAAACAGGTGCTATGTCCGTTCTTTATGGTTGTAATTTCTTTAGGCGGAATACAACCTTTAAAATTATGTGGGCTACTCAATTCATATCCGCCTTTGTCATTTTCGAATCCAACTGAAAAATACATTCTGTCCCGGACCAGGTAATGAACTTCCCTGCAATATAAATTTGCGAGCGATAAATCAATCCTTCGCGCATTTACCCATTCAATTAGTCTGGGATGCGAAATTGAACGGATGTCGCGGATGGTTATTGACGGTTCGTTGTTTTCCTTTTTATCCAAAGTATTACTCCGGTGAAAAGAAAAAACACTCAAGGCAGTACCTGAAAAATCGTTTTCCAATCGGGTTGCAGCTTCATGAAAAGTACAACTGTCCAATTTCATAACAAGGTCAATAATGGAGCCACCCTCGTTTGTTCCGAAATCGTACCAGATATTCTGGCGGTAATCCACTTTAAAACTTTCATTTTGATCTTCACGAAACGGACAAAAGTACATCCCGTAATAACCGAAATCCTTTTTTGGAAGAATACCCTTATTTTTCAGGTATTCCCTGATACTTATTTGTTTTATGTCTGAAAGTGCCATACTTTTTTCTTTTCACTGGGATATTTTCTCCATTCATAACCCAGATTTAGCGTAGTACCATTACAAAATCTTTGTGTACTAAATCATTTTTTACGTCGGGCACTCCGGGCAAGGGCAAAACCTGCCTTTGTTGAATCATGTTTGGATTTGGTCTGATTTTCAGCCCAAAGCAGTATCTCTTTCCGCGAAAAGACCAGTTTATTTCCATACGTTTTGCAGGGAATTTTACCGGTAGATGTTAACTTGTAAATTTTTGCTTTTGATGTTGGGTAACCATGTTCCCTTAACAATTCCAAAGTATCGTTCAGGGTTATGGTATCAATTTGCGGCCGGGTAGAAGCCTGTTTGGGCAAAACGCCGGAAACCGCCTCGCTTACAATAGCCCGCAATTCTTCGGGCGTTGTTACAATAATGTTTGACAT
>JAZBNQ010000182.1:0-22076 GCA_036350775.1 Mariniphaga sp. | reverse complement strand
GGCCATAATTCGATTGCCGTTTTCAAAACTGATCCTATCTCGAAGCAATTGAAATTTATAACAACAATTTCAACGCAGGGTGAGTGGCCCAGAAATTTTTCATTAAGTGCCGATGGTAAATTTTTACTGGTGGCCAACCAACACAGTGGAAATATTGTGGTTTTCAACATGAATACTGAAACCGGAATTCCTGAATATTCAGGAAAAGAATTGAAATTGCCGGCTCCGGTTTGCCTTGAATTTCTGTGAAAAATTTTAACTGAATTTTGTACTGATAAGTTTGATGAACTCATCGCGGGTGGCATTTTTCTGAAAGGCTCCGGTAAAATCGGAAGTTGTTGTTATGGAATGTTGTTTTTGAATTCCGCGCATTTGCATACAAAGGTGCTGGGCTTCAATAACAACAGCCACACCCAGCGGTTTTAACGTATCCTGAATACAATCTTTAATTTGTGAAGTAAGTCGCTCCTGAACCTGCAACCGACGGGCAAAAACATCAACCACCCGCGCAATTTTGCTCAACCCGGTAATGGTTCCGTTTGGAATGTAGGCAACGTGTGCTTTCCCGAAAAACGGAAGCAAATGGTGTTCGCACATGGAGTAAATTTCAATATCTTTTACTATAACCATTTGCCGGTAATCTTCAGTAAACATGGCTGATTTTAATATTTCCACCGGGTCGGTTTTATATCCCTGCAACAAAAACTGCATGGCTTTGGCAACCCGCTCAGGTGTTTTATCCAATCCTTCGCGCGATACATTTTCACCTATAGTTTCCAATATACTTTTATAATGTTTAGAGAGCGTATTGGTTATATCTTCGTCGTAAACATCAATCCGTTCGTAAACATTTGTGTTGTTCATTTCTGGCGTGCACATTTTAAATAAAACTTAAATTTCATACAAAGATGGATTTTTTTTCAGAAAGGACACCTGAATGATTTAACTGTTTTACAGAAAATTGATTTTAACAGATAATCAGGGAATAAGAAGCAACCTTTTTTATACAGATGTCATCTGTTTATCAAATAAACAGAGTTGAGTTCAGATGGAAAATATTTTATGTGAATTGTACAATATTCGATGTAAAATTAAGTTATACCAATGACCACTTTGACAGGTATACTATTTGAATTTACTTTGCCAAATTAAACCACTTTGAAAGAATGATAGTAATTACAGGAGCTGCCGGTTTTATTGGCAGTTATTTAGCGGGAAAGCTGAACCAGGCAGGTTATAATGACTTGATTCTGGTTGACCGGTTTGATGATCCATCTAAAGACATTAACCTATTCAGTAAAAAATACAAAAAATTTATTGACAGGGATAAATTTTTTAAGTGGCTTATAAAACATGCCGACGATGTGGAATTCATTTTTCACATGGGTGCCCGCACCGACACTGTTGGCCTCGAGCCCGAACTCTATCAGCAACTTAATGTAATTTATTCACAAAGGCTTTGGAACATTTGTTCCGAAATACAAGTGCCGCTTGTTTATGCTTCGTCGGCAGCCACTTACGGCAACGGCGAATTGGGCTTTTCCGATACCCATATTAATCTTTCAAACCTTCGCCCTTTAAATTTATATGGCTGGTCGAAACACAATTTTGATGTTTGGGCACTTAAACAAAATCGCACTCCCCCATTTTGGGCTGGCTTAAAGTTCTTTAATGTTTACGGGCCCAACGAATTTCATAAAGGCAGAATGGCATCGGTTGTGCTTCATGCATTTAATACCATAAATAAAACAGGGCGGATGAAGTTGTTTAAGTCGCATCACAAAGATTACAAAGATGGCGAGCAAAGCCGGGATTTTATTTATGTGGACGACATTGCCGATGTTATGCTCTATTTTATGCATAACAAAAAACATTCAGGAATCTATAATGTTGGTACCGGAAAAGCGCGATCATTCCTTGACTTAACCCAGGCAGTTTTTAAAAGCCTTAGAATGAATCCTGAAATTTCTTTTGTTGACACCCCTGTTGAACTGCGCGGACGTTACCAGTATTTTACCGAAGCAGAAACAGATAAACTCAGGAAAATTGGTTATACCAAACCTTTTGTTGAATTGGAAGAAGGAATTGATACCTATGTGGGAAAATACCTGGCTAAGGAAGCCTGTTTCTAAAAACAAAAAAATCCCGGCAATTTGCCAGGATTTCAGGTAATATATTTTACTCTTAGCTTTTATACAACTGCATGGCTGCGCGATCCCAGAAATTTTTCAAGTAATAGAAGCAGTGAAGCTCCCATTAAAATCCCGGCTATTCCAGCAGGCAAATTGGCGAATTTATCGAAAAAGGCACGGTAACCCGTAAGCACTGGTTCAGTATTTATCTGCGAAAGCAGTGCCGGTGTTTGTTCAGAAACTGAACCACCGCCCGAAACGAATAAAATTGCGGCAAATAATGCGGCGAAAAGAGCCAGAATTATCCAAAAACCTTTTCCCAGAACAGGTAAACTTTTCACCTGCTCAAGCGCTGGCTGTTCGGCAAACACCCTGTTCATCACACGGGCAGAAAAATCTGCTCCTGGCGATTCAAGCTTAACACTTTTAAGCAGTTGTTTTAATTCCTTATCCTCTTCAAACGTTTTCATAATATTGTATATAAATCTTCTTTTAACATGTCATTCAAAATTGTATAGAGCTTTTTCCGTGCCCTGTGCAGTTTAACTTTGGTGTTACTTTCGCTTAACCCGGTAACCTTACTTATTTCTTCTACCGATTGATCTTCAAAATAATAAAGCACAACCAGTGTATATTCATCTTCCGGTAGTTTTTCCAAAGCTGCTTTCACATACTTTTCGCGGTTTTCAGCCGGAATGCCGTCAAGATTCATTTCCTCAGCCTCATCGCTAATCTGAACTTCGTCGGTTGAAGCAAAATATTGTTTTTTCTTCCTGGTTTCAGAAATACAAGTATTGTATGTAATCCTGTACAACCAGGTTGAAAATTTTGCTTTCCCCTGAAAAGTATGCAGTGATTTGTAAGCTTTAATAAAACTCTCCTGCGCCATTTCTTCAGCATCTTCACGATTTTTAAGAACTTTTAGTGCGATGGAAAAAACGATATCCTGATATTTTTCAACGATATACGAAAAGTAATTGGTTTGTCCGGCAATAACCTTTTCGATGTAATAATTATCGTCTTTGTTTTCCATCTGTACCTTTGACGAGATTATTTTATTCTGGTTACAAATTTATTTAAAAGAATAATTAAAAAAAGTGTAACCAGAAGAAAAAGCAGGCGTCAAAAGGTCAGAAATCAAAAAACAATTTAAATTTTAATATCATGGAAGGAATTTTTGTACCAATCGGATTTTTTCTGGCAATTTTTGCCATACTGTATGTTTACTGGACCACACGGACCAAGGAACGGCTCGCATTAATTGAAAAAGGAGCAGATGCCAACATTTTTAAAACCGAACCATCAAAACATGCCTTGCTTAAATGGGGAATTTTTCTCATTGGTTTGTCTGTTGGTGTTATTACCGGTTTTGCATTGGCCAATGTTGTAAACGAAGTGGTTGCCTTCTTCACCATGATTTTCTTCTTTGGTGGAGTTGCTTTAATTGTTGCCCACTTTTTAACCAATAAATTAGCGAAAAAAGAATAGAAATTTTCGCTGCAAAAAGAAAACGGATTTGGTAAACCAGGTCCGTTTTTTATTCACAATAAAAATCAATCACTTGTTGTATGGCATGTGTGCAAACCGGACAAAAAGCTTTGGCATTGTTACTTTTCATGCGGCAATCCATAACCGGGCTAAAAATTCCTTTAGCCAAATAACCTCCTCCTTCAAAAACGCCAACTGTACCCGAAAATTTTGATTCGCGTGGCGTTGGAACCGGAGTTGAGGAATCAATCATCGATTTCCACTTTTTATCAAAATCAACCAGCGTAGTAAGATTGGGTTCCCAGGGTTCAACTTCAAGGTTGTAGTAATCTTCATAGGCTACAGAAGAGTTGTAATATTCATCTCCCAAGCCTGCAAACCCATGTCCAAATTCATGTACAAATACTTCTTTGGTCAACTGATTATCCGAAGTACAAACGCTTAAAAAATTATAAAAACCGCCACCTCCGTATCGTTCACTATTCACCAAAATATAAATATGATCATACGGAACACTTGCAGCTGCATCGTAAATCGATTTCATGTCACTGGTAGTGAGGTACCGATCGAGATCAAACGTATAAAAGGTGGAATTGAAAATCGTATTTTTATACACATTTTCGCCAGGAATATCAGTGCCTGAATCTACCGAAGGCGTCAACAGCGCTGTTATATTAAACTTTTCCCTGTTCGATTTAAAAGGCTCTTCATCGAATAAATAATCGCTAACCCTTTTGGCATCTTCTAAAAATTTGTTCATTTCGTTTGAAGTATAACCTTCGGCCAAAATTACCAAATCTACTTTCTCCTCGGGTTTCCCATTTTTCAAAACTACAACTGATTCATACGGATGTGTTACTTCTTTCAGGATAAAATAGTTTTCAGGGTCGATTTCTGTTTCAAAAATTGATTTAAAATTCCCTTTCCATTGTCGCGCTTCAATGCTAAGCCGAACCATTTTTTTGGGAAAAGGAAAAATAACAGCCTGGTAAAATGTTTTGTCAGTTATTTTGGCTTCGGCTGTTGTTTGCCATTCCTGAAAAAGCGTGCTAAAACCCTTGGAATAAAGTAAATCACCCGTTTCAACATCAAAAACCTGAAAACGGTAAGTTCCATAATTAAACGTATCTGACAGATTTTTTAATGAACCTGCCCAATGCGGCTCTTGTTTAATTTGCTGCGGATAAACCCTGACTTCTTTTGCATTTCCCCCTAACAAAAAATCAAACCTTAATGATTTACTATGAAAATATTTTGAAAAGTGTTCCTGCCCAAAGGTAACCAACGGGAATAAAAAAAGAATAATCAGAAACTTTCTAGCCATAATTATTTGCATTTGCTATTTTTGGCTAAAATTAAAAATATCGTTCAGAATAATGAGAACTATATATGAATTTCTACTTGAAACCATTCGTTCAGTTGAACAGCTTGAATTTTTCGCAAAACCAGGTGCAGCTTTTATTACTCTGGTTCTTCTGTTTGCACTTGCCTGGCTTGGGCATTTTATAACAAGGATTGTTTTTTTAAAAATTGTTAACCGGATTGCAATTCGATCCAAAACATCGTGGGACGACATTCTGGTTAACCGAAAAGTTTTCAGAAACCTTGCACATTTAGTCCCAGCTTTTATACTTTATCATTCAGCTAGTTTTTCATATCCAATTATTCATCAAGAACTTACTGAATTAAGTGAAGCCACATTAAGCATACTTGCCAAGGATTATTATTTTTCACTGGCCGGTTTCCTAACCAAAACTGCACAAATTTATTTTGTATTGATTTTCATTTTCGTTCTAAATTCACTATTAAATGCCGGACTCGACATTTACAACACTACTCCATATGCAAAACATCGCCCTATAAAAGGATATATTCAACTTTTTAAAATTCTGATATTTTCCCTGTCTGGCATTCTAATCATTTCCATTTTACTTGAACGGGATCCAACGGTTTTGCTTGCCGGACTTGGTGCAATGGGGGCTGTTTTACTTTTAATTTTTAAAGATTCCATATTAGGATTTGTGGCATCCATTCAACTCTCGGGAAACAATATGGTAAAAATTGGCGACTGGGTAGAAATGCGAAGCCGGGGTGCCGACGGTACCGTAATTGACATTACCTTAAACACAGTGAAAGTGCAAAACTGGGATCGCACAATTTCAACCATTCCTACCTATTCAATGGTAACCGAATCGTTTATTAACTGGAAAGGAATGGAAGAATCGGGCGGACGGAGGATTAAACGGGCCATTAATATTGATATGAACTCAATTAAATTATGCGACAGTGCATTAATGAACCGGCTGGAAAAATTCCTGTTAATCCGCGATTACGTAAGGGGAAAAGAGGAAGAAATTAAAGAATACAACAAAAAAAAGAATATTTCTGATGAAGATATCATTAGCGGAAGAAGGCAGACGAACATTGGTGTTTTTAGAAAATATCTGGAAGTTTACCTGCTCCAGCACCCCATGGTAAATAATGACATGACTTTTCTGGTTCGCCATTTGCATCCAACTGAAAAAGGATTGCCAGTTGAAATTTATGTATTTTGTAAAGACAAGGCATGGGCGCGCTATGAATCCATTCAGGCTGATATTTTTGACCATATTCTTGCGGTTATTCCTGAATTCGATTTACGGGTTTTTCAGGAACCTTCAGGTGCAGATATCTCCCGGGGTTTGGCAAATCTCTATAATCCAAATAGTTTCGAACAAAAGTCTGTAAAAGACTAATTTTCCAACGAGTTTTTAAATACAATGTTGTAAAGCATTCCTGATTTGTAATTGTAAATTTTTCATACTTTTGCTTTATAAATTGTAATTGAAACGGAAATTTGAAGCATGGATAAAGCAGATTACCTCGAGCAAGCAGCTGACATTGACCAGCTGGATGAAAAAATCCTGAAACTGATAACAAAAAATGCACGGATTCCATTTTTGGAAGTAGCCAGAGAATGTGGTGTTTCCGGAGCTGCCATTCACCAACGTGTTCAGCGGCTTTTGAATATTGGTGTGATTACCGGAAGTGAATTTATAGTAAATCCTCAAAAACTGGGATACAATACCTGTGCTTATATGGGAATTTATCTTGAAAAAGCAAAATACCACCGCCAGGTTGTTGCTGCAATGCGTGAAATTCCTGAAATTGTTGAATGCCATTATACCACAGGTCAATATGCCATTTTTATAAAAATCCAGACGAAAACCAACAAACATCTGAAGAAAATAATTGACGATAAACTTCAGGAAATTGAAGGAATTGCACGTACAGAAACCTTTATGTCGCTTGAAATGGACTTTAAACGGCAAGTGCCGATTCAATAATTAAAAGCCGGAAAAAACCGGCTTTTTTATGCATATTAATCTCTGTACACAAAGTCATACGATTCATCGTGCTGACTAATATCCAATCCAACTTTTTCGCCTTGAGGAGAAATCCGCATGGGAACAATCAAATCGGTAATTTTATACATCAGTAAAGAACCCCCAAAAGTAAAAATGCTAACAATAACCAATGCAAGCAAATGGTAAAGAAAAGTGGTTACTTCTCCGTGAATAAGTCCAACATCATTGGCAAAAATGGCAGTAGCCAACATTCCGGTAATTCCACCCATACCATGTGCAGGAAAAACATCCAGGGTATCGTCAAGCATTGATTTTGTTCTTAATGTAATAGCATAGTTGCTAATAATAGCGGCAATTACGCCAATAAAAATACTGGAACCGACATCAACAAAACCGGCAGCAGGGGTAATCGCAACCAAACCCACCACTAATCCAATGGACGCACCAACAGCTGAAGGTTTTATTCCTTTAGCGGCATCATAAAAAATCCAGGTTAACATTGCGGCGGCAGATGCAGTGTTAGTATTTACCAGAGCGCGCGAAGCAACGCCATCGGCGGCAAGCGCTGAACCAGCATTAAACCCGAACCAGCCAAACCAAAGCATTCCTGCCCCAAGAAGTATGTATGGAATATTGGCAGGCTTGAATTTTTTCATTGCATCCTTCCTCCGACCAAGAAAAATTGCACCAGCCAGGGCAGCAAATCCAGCTGACATATGTACCACTGTTCCACCGGCAAAATCGAGTACCCCCCAGTTTCTTAAAAAACCGTTTGGGTGCCATGTCCAGTGAGCCAAGGGTGAATAAATAAAAATCACAAATAAGCAAATGAATAACATATACGCCCTGAAACGCACTCTTCCGGCAAAAGAACCGGTAATAAGTGCAGGGGTAATTATTGCAAATTTTAACTGAAACATGGCAAATACGGCGAGCGGAAAGGTTGGTGCAAAATCAGGGTGAGTACCGCCACCTACGCCTCTAAACATAAAAAATGTAAGTGGATTCCCGAAAATACCAAATCCCTCGCCACCAATACTGTCTCCAAAAGCAATACTAAAACCGATTACCACCCACAAAACACTGACAATACCCATGGCTATAAAACTCTGTAGCATAGTGGAAATAATGTGACGAGGCTGAATCATTCCACCATAAAAGAAAGCAAGACCGGGTGTCATTAGTAAAACCAACGCAGTTGCAGTAAGCATCCAGGCTGTATCGCCTGCAACCAACCCAGAATAATCCTGCTCAGCTGTTCCGGCTGGAAGAATCACTCCCGCCAAACCAGCAACAATAAGTAATCCCAGAATAAACCACCATTTTTTTGTACTTTTCATAACTTTGCCTTTTAGTCTTAAATTTGTCTTATTGATACTATATCTAATGCAAATATATCATTTTGATACTAATTTTTAATTTTAATGCCATACAAATCATACAAACACAAAATTTATTAACATTTCGATAAAACAAAGTCATGAGTTTTAAAAACATGATTTTAAAAATCCGGAAATTAAACCTCAGCTCAATTGAAGAACTCCCTTTTTTAATTTGTTTTTTTCTATTTTTGATTGAAAATTTAGTGAACGATGACCTTAAAGAACAGCTTAGACGATATCGACTTAAAAATTCTGGATATAATTACCCAAAATGCACGTATTCCTTTCAAAGATGTAGCGAAAGAAGTGGGAATTTCCAGAGCGGCAGTTCACCAACGTGTGAATAGAATGATTGAACTTGAAGTAATAATTGGTTCGGGGTATCACATTAATCCCAATAAGGTTGAATTTAAAACCTGTAGTTACATTGGCATTTTCCTGGAAAAAGGGGGACTGTTTTCTGAGGTGGTTGAAAAGCTGAAACTAATCCCTGAAATTGTTGAATGCCATTATACAACCGGGCAATATGCAATTTTTGTAAAAGTTTATGCGAAGGACAACGAACACCTGAAAAATATTTTAAGTAACCAGGTTCAGAAAATACAAGGCATTGCAAGTACAGAAACTTTTATTTCACTTGAACAAACGTTTAAACGAACCATTCCTGTAAACAGCTAGCTTCTTTGCCTGATGGCTTCGTAAATCATGAGCCCGGTTGCAACGGAAACATTTAATGATTCAATTTTCCCGAACAACGGAATTTTTACCTGCTCATCCGTTAACTGAAGAATGCTTGAAGAAATCCCTATATCCTCTGAACCCATTATGATTGCAAGCGGAGTATTCATTTCAGATTGGGTAAATAATTGAGTTGCTTTTTCGGTTGCAGCACTAATTTTTATACCAGAATTCTTTAAGAATTGAATTGCGGCATGCAAACTTTTTACTTTGCAAACAGGAACAGAATGCAAAGCACCTGCCGATGTTTTTACAGCATCGGCCCCAATTCTTGCCATTCCTTTTTCAGGAATTACCACGGCATGAACTCCTGCACATTCGGCAGTTCGCACAATTGCACCAAAATTTCGCACATCGGTTACCTGGTCGAGAACAAGAATTAACGGATCAACTCCTGCTTCGAATAATCCCGGAACTAGAGTTTCCAAATCGGAATATTCAACTGCCGAAATATAGGCAACAATTCCCTGATGATTTTTCCGGGTAATCCGGTTGATTTTTTCAACTGGTACAAACTGAAATGGAATATTACTTTCTTTTACCAATTGAAATAATTCGGTAAACAAAGTATTATCAAGTCCTTTTTTAATCAGAACCCTTTCAATATTTCTTCCGTTTTTAATGGCTTCAATTACTGCCCTCGTGCCAAAAATATAATCTTCTCTATTCATTGCCAGCTTTTTTTCTGCTTCCATGATTCCAGTTCTTCATGCACTTTTTCCCACTGTTCAAGAGTTTTGGATAACTCAAGTTTCAAATTATCGTACCGTTCGTATATTCCCTCATCATTCAGTTTTTCAGGTTGTGCCAAAAGTTCATCTATCCCCGATATTTCACCTTCCAACGATTCAATAGATTTCTCAATATTCAATACTGTCTTTTCAAATTTAGAGATATTTCGATTGATCTCTTTTCTTTCTTCAAAACGAATACCTCTGTTTTTGGCTTCACTTTTTGTCTTATTATTTTTTAATGAATTGTCTTTAGCAGCAGGTACTTCAAGCTCTTTTAACGACTCCATTTTCTTTTTTTGAAGAAAATCGTAGATTCCACCCAGGTGTTGTTTTATTTTTTTGTTCCGAAATTCATAAACACAATCCACCATTCCGTCCAGAAATTCGCGGTCGTGCGAAACCACAATTACAGTCCCCGTAAAATGAGCAAGCGCTTCTTTCAAAATTTCTTTCGACTGCATATCAAGATGATTTGTTGGTTCATCGAGCACCAAAAGATTTACAGGCTCCAGCATTAAACGAATCATGGCCAGCCTGGACTTTTCCCCTCCGCTTAAAACTTTAACCTTTTTATCTACATCTTCTCCCGAAAACAAAAAAGCACCAAGAATATCCCTTATTTTTGTACGAACTTCGCCAACTGCAATTTCATCAATGGTTTCAAATACAGTTAACTCCCCGTTAAGTAACTGAGCCTGATTTTGAGCAAAATATCCTATTTTAACATTGTGACCAATGTTTAATGAACCTGAAAAATCAATTTGTCGAAGAATAATTCGTACCAAAGTGGTTTTCCCTTCTCCGTTTCGGCCAACAAAAGCTACTTTTTCTCCATTTTCTATCTTCAGATCGATATCGTTTAAAACCAAAAGTTTGTCGTAATTTTTGCTAATATTTTTAGCCTCAACTACAACTCTGCCCGATCGTGGAGCTGGTGGAAATTTTAATTTCAGACTTGAATTATCCTGCTCTTCCATTTCAATTCTGTCAAGTTTACCCAACTGCTTTATACGAGACTGTACCTGAACTGCTTTGGTTGCTTTATACCTGAATCGTTCGATAAACTTTTCTGTGTCTTCAATCATTTTTTGCTGATTACGATAGGCAGCAATACTAATTTCGCGCTGTTCTTTTTTCCATTCCACAAAGCCAGAATAATTCATATTCTGGTCTGTAATTTTACCAAGTGAAATTTCAAGTGTACGGTTACAAACAGCATCAAGAAAAGCTTTGTCATGAGAAACAAGCACAATGGATCCTTTGTAATTTTTCAGAAAATTTTCAAGCCACTGAATTGACTCAATGTCAAGGTGGTTTGTTGGTTCGTCGAGCAAAATAATATTCGGCTTTTTAAGCAATACCTTAGCCAGTTCAACCCGCATACGCCAGCCACCGCTAAATTCTCCGGTGGAGCGGGTAAAATCATTTCGCTCAAAACCAAGGCCCAAAAGTGTTTGTTCTATTTCAGCCTGATAATTGTCACCACCCAAAATTGAATACCTTTCATTTAAATCAGAAATCAAGTTCAGTTTATTGAGATATTCCTCAGAATGATAATCGGTAGAAGTAGAAATTTCAACATTAAGATTTGCAATTCTTTTTTCAAGAGAAAGCAGTTCGTCAAAAGCAAGTATGGTTTCACCAAACAATGTATTTTTGTCTTCCAGTTTCATTTCCTGAGGAAGATACCCAATTGTAGTACCTTTGGGTATATTTACCTCTCCTTCTGAAGGTTGTAATTTTCCTGAAATTAATTTCAGCAGTGTTGTTTTTCCTGCGCCATTCTTCCCTATCAATCCAATCCGGTCATCCGGACGAACCAGAAAACTGGTTTCTTTTAATAAATCAAAACCTCCAAAGCTAACTTGTATCTTGTCTAATGATATCATTTCCTTTTTACATTGCGGCCAAAGATAATTATTAAAGCAAAACGAAAAAGTATAAAAAATTGGGTAAAAAAAATACCCTTTCGGGTAAAAAGAGAAGGGGAAAGCTATGGACGCTTTTTGAAGATGATTGATGATTTACAAACCCCTAAACACAAAACCAATCATAAATACAGAAGATGCTTTCCCCTTTTTAAGTTCTATTTCTGAAAATAAAACCAACCATTAAATCGTAACAAATATAATTAAAAAACTTTCTATTATAAAAGTAATTAATTGACAAAAAGTACATTATTCTTCCAAAATCGATTGTTTTTCCCAAATTGGGAAATTGTGTTTACTATCGGGAATCAGAAAAATGCCTTAAATTCTCCGCAATCCCCTATAAACACTATATTTGCACAAAAAAAAGTGGGAAGAAAAAAGAAAAAACCATTTTATAAAAAGGTTCGAATAGAAGGTATTGGAGCAGAAGGAAAAGCATTGGCACGTATAGGAGAAATGGTTGTATTTACCAAATTGGTAATACCAGGAGATATTGTTGACCTTCAGGTAACAAAAAAGCGGAAAAACTATCAGGAGGCAATTGTTACCCAAATACATGAATTTTCTGAGGACAGAACTGATGCTTTTTGCCAGCATTTTGGGGTTTGCGGAGGCTGCAAATGGCAATACCTTCCCTATCTGAAACAATTACACTATAAACAGAAACAAGTAAAAGACCAGTTAAAAAGAATTGGAAAAACAGATTTCCCTGAAATTTTTCCGATCAAAGGTTCAAAAAAGGATATTTTTTACAGAAATAAACTTGAGTTTACTTTTTCTGATAAAAGATGGTTATCTCCTGAAGAAATTGAATCAGGAGAGGAAATAATGAACAACAATGCTTTGGGATTTCATGTCCCCGGAATGTTCGATAAAGTTATTAATATTGAAAAGTGCTGGCTGCAACCTGAACCATCCAATGAAATCCGTAATTTTATTTACAATTTTTCACTTGAGAACGGATACAGTTTTTTCGACATTAAACAAAAAAAGGGTCTTTTGCGAAACCTGATTATTCGCACAAGTTCAACTGGAGAGACAATGGTTATTCTATCCTTTTTTCAGAATGATAAAAGAAAAATAGACAAGTTGATGGAGGCTGTTAAAAATCAATTTCCTGAAACAACATCACTTCTATACGTAATCAACCAAAAAGGGAATGATACAATTCATGATCAGAAAATCGTACAATTTTATGGTCGTAATCATATTCTTGAAGAAATGGAAGGCTTGAAATTTAAAATTGGACCTAAAAGTTTTTACCAAACCAATTCGGATCAGGCTTATGAATTATACAAGGTTGCAAGAGATTTTGCCGGGTTGAAAGGAAATGAAATAGTGTATGATTTATATACCGGAACCGGAACTATTGCCAATTTTGTTGCAAAAAGTGCTCAAAAGGTTGTGGGGCTTGAATATATTCCTGAAGCCATTGAGGATGCCAAAGAAAATGCAGTCTTAAATCAGATTGAAAATACTTCCTTTTTCTCAGGCGATATTAAAGATTTGCTGAACGAAGAATTTATTGAAACTAACGGACGGCCGGAAGTTATTATTACTGATCCGCCACGTGCCGGAATGCATTCGGATGTAATTAAAACTATCCTATCAATTTTACCGGAAAAAATAGTTTATGTAAGCTGCAATCCGGCTACCCAGGCGCGGGACATTTCATCACTTTATAACCATTACCAAATCACTAAAATTCAGCCGGTTGATATGTTTCCACATACCCATCACGTAGAAAATGTTGTGCTTCTGGAAAAACGAAAATCACTATAATTTTGGATTGGAATTGTTACACCAAAAAAAGGTGACCAATTAATGATCACCTTTTCTTTATACTTTTGAATACATTACCCTAAATACGTTTTCAGCAATTTACTTCTGGATGTGTGTCTTAACCTGCGGATTGCTTTTTCTTTAATCTGACGCACCCTCTCACGCGTTAGTCCGAATCGCTCACCTATTTCTTCAAGAGTCATTTCCTGGCAGCCAATGCCAAAAAACAATCGAATGATATCTGCTTCTCTTTCAGTAAGTGTAGCCAAAGCACGGTGAATTTCACGCGCAAGTGATTCCTGGATGAGTAAGCGATCGGCGTTAGGTGAATCGTTGTTTACCAGCACATCAAGCAAACTATTGTCTTCTCCGTCAACAAAAGGGGCATCAACAGAAACATGCCTTCCTGAAACTCTTAATGTATCAGCAACTTTATCAGCAGGTAATTCCAAAGAATCGGCCAATTCCTCTGGCGAAGGTTTTCTTTCGTGTTCCTGTTCAAATTTTGAAAAGGCTTTATTTATTTTATTTAACGAACCAACCTGATTAAGCGGAAGACGAACAATGCGTGATTGCTCAGCCAATGCCTGTAAAATAGATTGCCTAATCCACCACACTGCATAGGAAATAAACTTAAAGCCTCGTGTTTCGTCGAACTTTTCAGCGGCTTTAATCAGACCAAGGTTTCCTTCGTTAATTAAATCAGGAAGACTAAGTCCCTGGTTTTGATACTGTTTTGCAACTGAAACAACAAACCTGAGATTTGCTCTTGTTAATTTTTCCAAAGCAGCCTGATCACCCTTTTTAATACGCTGGGCCAATTCAACCTCTTCCTCAACAGTAATAAGCTCTTCTTTGCCAATTTCCTGCAAATACTTATCCAGTGAGGCACTTTCACGATTCGTGATGGACTTTGTGATCTTTAGTTGTCTCATAAACTCTCCTTAAAAAAACGTGCAAATATAGAACATAAATTAATAGCGAAAAAGGTGCAGGCTACCCAAAATTGAATATTAATAGTTTGTTAAAGGTATTTTTTACAATTAAACTAATCTACACCAAAAACAAAATAAGCCAATTCTCCGTTTGGATAAACTCCTTCAACCAAAATTCCTCCCCTCGCATTTCCAATCTCTCTCTTAAAATCATTTACCTCATAAATGGGTTTTTTGTTCACATGGGTTATAATAAATCCCTCATTCAAACCTGCATCTTTGAGTTTACCCTTTTCTAATTTTGTAACTTTTATACCGTATTCAATTTCTAAATTTCGTTTGTCGTTGTTGCCAACGGTTTCAAAACTGGCACCCAAAACAGTTGTGTTATCACGCACAATTTGTGTATCACCGTGTTTATTACGCAAGGTTACTGTAAATTGTTTCCTGTCACCGTTTCTTTTTACAACAATTTTTACGTCATCACCCGGGCGGAATTGACTCACTTTTTCCTGTAATTGAGCAGAAGAATTGACAGGATCGCCCGCCACGCTCATTATCACATCCCCTTCTTTAATTCCGGCTTCTCTTGCTGCTCCATTATCAGTTACAGCGGCAACAAAAACACCTTCAACTTTATCGAGGCCTTTTTCTTCAGCTAATGAACCGGTTACATCCATAATATTTACACCAAGAAGTGCACGTTGAACCTCACCAAACTCTTTAAGGTCTCCTACAACTTTTTGTACAATGGAAACCGGCACAGCAAATGAATATCCTGCATAGGAGCCTGTTCTTGAAGCTATCGCCGTATTAATTCCCACAAGGTTTCCTTGCTGGTTAACCAGTGCTCCTCCACTGTTTCCAGGATTTACTGCGGCATCAGTTTGAATAAATGATTCGATGGAATACTGATCGGCATTTATTCCCAGGTTTCGAGCCCTGGCACTAACAATTCCGGCAGTAACTGTTGAGGTTAAGTTAAATGGATTTCCAACGGCCAGAACCCATTCGCCAAGCTTCAATTCATCTGAATTTCCGTAGGTTAAATAAGGTAAATTTTCTTCTTCTATTTTAAGCAGAGCCAAATCAGTGGAAGGATCGGCCCCAACCAGGCGGGCGTCGTATTCTTCTTTATTATTAAGAATTACTTTTATTTTCTGCGCCCGCTCAATAACATGATTGTTTGTTACAATGTATCCATCTTCTGACAGAATAACACCTGAACCAAAACCAGTGGCTAATTGGGGTTGCTGAGGACGAATTCCAAAAAACTCATCGAAAAACGGATTGCCACTCGACCAACCTCCGCCTCTGACAGACTGGGTTGCAATATGTACAACAGCATGTATTGAATTTTCGGCAGCAAAAGTTAAATCTGGAAGTTGCTGCTGGCTGTTTGCCGGCAAATTTACAAAACTAACCGGACGTTGCTCTGAAACAGTAATTACCTGTGTTTTATTAAAAAATGAACTGTAAATCCACACAGCCAAAAAAGCACTGGCCAAAACCAGTAAAAAAGTTAGCGTATATTTTTTTGTATTTTTCATTGTTTAAAAATTAAAAATTAAAAGTGCTGAATATAACGCAAATAACTTGCCAGTTGTTTTTACTATAACATTTAATACACCTCATTTTGCATATTTTAACAACCAAAAGTCCATTTTGTTAAAAAGTGGAAATTCACAAATTAAAAGAGCCTGCAACAATGTCAGAAACGTTCATTTAATTTATTTATTTGGCACAACAAACCATTTTGAATCAAGTTCATTTGGTTGGTACGTTTCAATATACTCCAGCGCACTTTCTGCATTTTCTGCAGAAAAATAGAGCTCACGGTAAATTTCTTTTGCAAACTTTTCTGTAAAAGCCTGCTCAAACTGTTTAAACAGGTGCTTATAAAAATTATTGGTATTAATAAAAACTACTGGCTTGGTATGATAAGATAGTTGCCTTAGCGTTAAAACTTCCATAATCTCCTCCAGGGTTCCGAAACTTCCCGGGATTGCAATAAAAGCATCAGAAATTTCACGCATTTTTGCCTTTCGTTCCTGCATATCTTTGGTGCTGATAACCTCATGAGAGTTGGTTGAAGCCAGCGACCGTTGTACAAATCGTTCAGGAATAATACCAATGGTTTTTGCACCGGCTTCAGATGCAGCTACAGTAACTGCTTCCATTAAGCCCACATTTGCACCACCATTCACCAAAGTGTGGCCTTTTTCGCCAATTAGTTTACCAAGTTTTTTGGCTTCATCAAAATAAACTTTTTGAATGGCATTACTGGAAGAAGAAAAAACACAAATATTCATATTCGCTGAAATTGAAAATCCGGGTCTTTAAAACCCGGATTTTTATTATAGGTTTTGATTTATTTAACTATTATGCATCGATATTTGCATACGTAGCATGGTCTTCAATAAATTTACGCCGGGGAGGGACATCATCGCCCATGAGCATTGAAAAGATATGATCGGCCTCGGCTGCATTTTCTATGGTAACCTGCTGCAATGTCCGGTTTTCCGGATTCATGGTAGTTTGCCACAATTGTTCAGCGTTCATTTCTCCCAAACCTTTATAGCGCTGGGTGTGTAAATTGCTTTCTATACCGTCTGCCCATTCATTAATAATCTGCCGGCGTTGTTGCTCAGTCCAAGCAAAAGTTTCTTTTTTACCCTTTTTAAGCAAATATAGCGGAGGGGCGGCAATGTAAAGGTAACCCGCTTTAATCAGATCTTGCATATACCTAAAGAAGAAGGTCATTATTAAAGTGGCAATGTGGCTTCCATCCACATCGGCATCGGTCATAATTATAACTTTATGGTATCTGATTTTTTCCATATTCAGCGCCTTGGAATCATCTTCAGTGCCAATAGTCACGCCTAATGCAGTGAAAATATTTTTGATCTCTTCGTTTTCAAAAATTTTATGCAGCATGGCCTTTTCCACATTTAAAATTTTTCCGCGAAGTGGAAGAATGGCCTGAAATTTCCTGTCGCGCCCTTGCTTGGCTGTTCCGCCTGCTGAATCACCCTCAACCAAAAATACTTCTGTAAGTGAAGGATCTTTTTCCGAACAGTCACTTAATTTTCCTGGCAAACCGCCACCAGATAAAGCATTTTTACGCTGAACCATTTCGCGGGCTTTCCGGGCGGCATGACGTGCCTGTGCTGCCAAAACAACTTTGTTTACAATGGTCTTAGCCGATCTTGGATTCTCTTCAAGGTATATCGAAAGCGCTTCACTCACTGACTGATCCACAGCCAGACTTACTTCTGAGTTTCCCAGTTTGGTTTTTGTTTGACCCTCGAACTGGGGCTCAGCTACTTTTACAGAAATAACTGCGGTTAGTCCTTCACGGAAATCATCGCCACTAATATCGAATTTAAGTTTTGACAACATCCCCGAATTTTCAGCATAATTTTTCAGTGTACGGGTTAAACCGCGCCGAAAACCGGTAAGATGTGTTCCACCTTCTATGGTATTGATATTGTTTACATAGGAATGAATATTTTCAGAGAAAGTGGAATTATATTGCATGGCAATTTCCACTGGAATATCGTTCTTGTCGGTAACAATATGAATAATTTCCTGGGTGAGTTTAACCCGGGTATCGTCAAGGTAGTTCACAAATTCTTTTAATCCTTCTTCTGAGTAAAACTCATCAGACTTGAATTCCCCGTTTTCATCTTTTTGCCTTTCATCAATTATAGAAAGGCGAATTCCGGCATTCAAAAAGGCCAGTTCACGTAAACGTGCTACCAGTATTTCATATTTATATACTGTGGTTTGAAAAATGTTTGCATCAGGTTTGAACGTAACATAAGTGCCGGTTACGTTCGTTTCACCTACAATTTTCACATTTTCTTTCGGTTTCCCAATGGCATATTCCTGTACCCAAATTTTTCCGTCACGATGAACTTCTGCTTTCAGGTATGATGAAAGTGCATTTACGCAGGAAACACCTACACCATGCAAACCACCGGATACTTTATAAGAATCTTTATCAAATTTTCCACCTGCATGAAGCACAGTCATTACTACTTCAAGAGCCGATCTATTTTCTTTGGTATGTATTTCGGTAGGAATGCCGCGTCCGTCGTCTTTAACGGTAACGGAATTATCTTCGTGAATTACCACATCTATATTACTGCAATATCCTGCAAGCGCTTCATCAATTGAATTATCAATTACCTCATAAACCAAATGATGTAAACCCTTTTCATTGGTATCGCCAATATACATCGAAGGTCTTTTCCTAACGGCTTCCAAACCTTCGAGCACCTGTATGCTTTGTGCAGAATAGTTTCCATTTCCCTCAGAGGGATTCACTTTTTTTTCAATTTCACTCATATTTCTTCATTATTTTCTTTCTGCCAGTTAATTAAAAAAATTTAGATTGAATTCGGGTTAAAAAAAACATTTCGCCCAACAAATAACAACCTTAAAAACAGACACTTAAATAAAGATTTTTACTTTTCAAAAAGTGTCGCGCAAATATAGTAAAATTAACTGAAGACTCAGGGGTTTTTGAGTGATTTTAAACCCTTTTTTTCAACAAGTTATTAACCTGAAAATGAGCACAAAAACTCTTTGAAAAAACGTTAAAAAGAGTATTTTTTACCACTCCGAAGATTCAGATAAAACTGAGGTTAAAAAGCATAACTCAGCCCTCCCAATATATTAAAACTCTGAACAGGGTAACCCAGCCAGCGCTGGTACTGCTGAAATCCGAAATTATTCAGTTGTGCAAAAACCGAAAACTGATTGGTAATTTTATATGTGGCATTAAAATTCAGATCGAAAACCGTAGAAAGATTATAGGATTCCATTTGCAAATTTACATGTTGCAACAACTCACTGGTAGTTAGTGGACGTGGATCATCTCCGGGAATACCCATAATCAGCGCGTTCCGTTTACCGGTAAAAAATAAATCAGAAGACAGGCTTAACTGCTCAGAAACCTGATAGGCCAGCGACAATTTGGCATCCCAGTCGGGTAAATTCCAGGCCTCGTCAATGGTTTCCATTTTGTAAACATAGTAATTTCCTGAAAGCAATAAGTTCATCTTTTCGGAAGAAACGTGAAAAATCTCAAGATTAAATTTCAGCAAATCAAGGTTATCGTAGAACACATCAAAATCGTTGTCCACGATTGACGAACTTAAATTCGTTTCTTTAAAATTTCCGTATCTGAACTGATAATAAAGCGGTTGATCTTTAATCATGGAATAATCTACCGAAAGTTTGAAGTTGGTTTTTTTGGCCAGTTTCCCGTCAAATCCTCCAAAAAACCTGAATTGCTCAAAGGTATTTTTCACCAGATGCTCAGGATCAACAAATGGATTTTCGTAGGCAATTTTAGAATAATTGTTTTGAATAAAATCCCCGTCGATGCCTGCAAAAATTTTAATGATTTCTTTCACTGGCACCAGGTTAGCACGTATGTTTGGAGACAACCTAAGTTTCATATCGGTACTGCTGTCTATCACAATCCACGAATTTACACCCAATTGAACATTGGCTACATCCCCTCCCAATAAATACGAAGGTTTGGCAGTAATCCAGGTTTGCGAATTTTTTCCCGGAGTAATTTGATTGCGTCCAAAAGTCATCAGGTACTTATCTGAAATTTCGCTGGCCTGCGTGTAGGTAATGCCTGCTTCAAGGAAACCCGTTCCATTATAAAACGGTTTTTTCACATCGGCCATAAACTCACCAAAGTGTTCCCGTTGACCGGTTTTCGTTCCAAAATAGTGGTATAAAAAATTAAAATCGAATGTAAAATCGTTTTTTCGTGCAGTTGTATTTTCAAGACCAATATTAAAGCTGCCTTTGGAAAAAGTTTGTCTGCTCCCCCAATAGTTTACCTCTTGATCTTTTACTTTTAGCAAATCAGGAAGAGATTCTATGGGATAACCATAATAATTAAATCCATCATGTTCAAAACCAAGATTAACGGACAAAGTTGAACTCCGGAAAAGATGTTTGAGAAAGATTTCGGCTTCATTTTCTGAAAATGGCGCGTTAACGCGTTCCTCTTCTCCTTCTAACTTTAGTTTACCATGCGAAGAGAGATGTTTCCCATGTAATCCAAACAAAGTATTTCGGGTATTCTGGCTGTTAAAAAACAATTCGGCATAAGGTTTATTGTAATTGCCAACACCTGCACGAACCAGTCCAAATCCAGTATCTTCCCTGGGGGCAGATTCAAATACAGCAGCTTTTAGCGTGTTTACCGAAAACGTATTGTAAATAGGCTGACTGAAAATGCTATAACTAAAATTTGGTTTATCATGCGTGGCATCCTCAATGCGTGGCATGCTACTAATTTTGTTGGCATCAGAAATAGTTGGTTTATATGCTTTTACCACTTCAACTTCCTGTGTAAGCGTAGTGTCGCGTTGTGCAAGAGCATTACCAGATGTTGCTGCCAATGCTGTCAGCAAAAAGTATTTTGTTGTTTTCAAAAACATATTGTTGCTTTTTAATTTTCATTAATTTTTAACTGAAAAGAGCTGTCTTTGGCGCGTTGCTGCTCGGTTTGTTCACGAGCTTCAATTTCAGCCAGTTTTTTTGTGGCTTCGGCTTTCACCCCGTCGTTATCGGCTCCATAATTTTCAACCACACTGCGCAAAGTGTGTTTGGCCTGAAAATCATCGCCTTTGTCGAGGTAAATATCAGAAAGCAGTAAAAATGCTTTTCCCAGCCAAAACTGAAAAGGTGTACCTTTGGAGATAAAATCCATAATTACCTCTTCAGCCTGTTGTTTTTGGTTTTGTTTATACAAAATATCTGCAACCAAAAATTTGGCTTCAGCACCCTGTTCCAGTTTGGTATCAGTTGCCACAGATTTTAATGATTCAAGCGCTGCATTTTGATTTCCTGCAAGGTAATTTGATTTGCCCGAAACAAAGTTGGCCTCCCGAATCCAGGCTTCGTTGGCAACATCGGAACTTTTTACTTTGGCAGATGCCACAATGGCTTCATTGTATCGTTTCAGTTGAAAATTACAACGCATTTGCCCGGTGTATGCTTTTAGCAGGTTCCATTTGCCGCCGGCAATTTTTTCGAGCCGGTTAAAAAATTCAAGTGCAGTTTCATAATCGCCGGCGTTAAAAGTAAGTTCAGATGCGCGTGACAGGGCCTGTTCGCTGAAAATATTGTTGGGTTGGCGGGCAACAAAGGTATAGTGCTCGTTCGCCTGCGAAAAACTTCCTTCTTTGTATAAGATTTCTGCCAGGTAAAAATGGGCATTTGTAGCAAAACTTCCGTTGGGAAACTGCTGCAGGTACCGCTGTAACTGTGCAGAAGCCTGCGCATCGCCAGCCATGTAAAGTCTTTCGGCTGCCATATAACTAAGCGAATCCTGTTCTGATGTGGTTACATTTACTCCACCTCCCAATGAGCGTGTGTAAGCAAAATAGCCGTCCACATTGTTCATTTCCAAATAGCTGTTTTTTATTCCCAAAAGAGCAGCCTGCGCTTCAGGTGTGCCTGAAAATTTTTCTGCCACCTGCTTGTAATAACTCAGTGCCTGGTTAAATTCACCGCTGTTGAAATTTATCAATCCCAGTTGCAGTAACGTTCTGGGAAAATATGTGCTT
>JAZBNQ010000181.1:0-2010 GCA_036350775.1 Mariniphaga sp. | reverse complement strand
TTCGATTTCAGGTTCATCATGTTGTAATACCGGTTATCGCCCGAAAGATTCAGACGGTCGGTGCGGCCGTAAACAGCAAAAGTGATGGCTTCCAGAATCGACGATTTACCGCTGCCTACTGTTCCGAAAATGCCAAACAGGCCGGCTGCGGTTAATTTGGTAAAATCGATGGTCTGTTTTTCCTGGTAGGAGTACAGGCCTTTTATGGTTAATTGTATCGGTATCATTATTATTTTTTTTCACCACAGATTACGCAGATGAACACAGATTACTATTTTTTCTCTGTGATAATCTGCGCTATCTGTGGTTATTCCTCATTTACATGATTATTCGTTTAATTCCTTTTTTCATATTTGTTACGTTAAAGTTCATTAGTAATCCTAATTTCCGATCTGATAATTTTAAATACGTCATAATTTGCGCCTGATGAATCGGAGCGATTTCTTCAACAGCTTTTAACTCAACAATCACATCATCTTCTACAAGCAAATCAATCCGATATCCGGCATCCAGTTTAACATCTTCATATATCACCGGCAATGGCTTTTGACGTTCCACCTTAAAACCTTTTTTCAGAAGTTCATATTCCAGGCAAACTTCGTATGCCGATTCAAGCAAGCCCGGTCCAAGAGTTGAATGTACTTTGTAAGCCGCTCCAATAATTTCATAAGTAATTTGATTAAGCTTTTCCATTTTTTTAGTTTTTAGTTATTTGTATTTTACCACAGATTACACGGATGAACACAGAATTAATTCTTTTTCTCTGTGTCAATCTGTGCTATCTGTGGTTATTCTTCTTCCGCCAGAATTTCCTTAAACAAATTCATCAAATCTTCATTGGGATCCTGCCCTTTTTCGTGTTTGAAATAGTCACAAAAAAGCTTTTCCATGCTTTGGTTTAGGTCAATTTGCTTTTGCCGGCTGCCTAACAAACTTTCTGCATCTGCAACTTCAGGAACAATGGCCACAATTCCCGGATGAACGGCATTTAGTTTTCTTCGTTCCAATGCTGTTAAAAATGTTTCAGTAACCAGTGTCAGCTCAACCAGGGCATCCTGATTTTCTGCCAGCCAATTCAGCGCCTCTTCCAGGCCTTTGGCATGTTTTCGCAGCAAACGTTTTCCCTGTTTTAATTCGATCTCGCTCACTTTGGCAGTTTCGCCCGGTTCAGCTTCAATCATTAAAACATATTTTTCCTGGTTGGCTTCGGCAAAACTGTACGAAAGCGGACTGCCGCCATAATAAACCGGGCAGGGTTTTGAATCTACCCGGTGCATCCGGTGCAGGTGCCCCAGCGCCGTATATTGTATTTGCTTCGGAATGTTTTCGGTATAGATTGCCTGCGCGCCACCCACATGCAAAATGGGTTTTTCGTCTTCCGGCTCTTCCGGCAGCTCGTCGCCTTTTTTAACCATAAACAGATGCGACACCAGGATATTCACCCCTTTTTCATCGCAATACTTTTCGGCCATTTTTTGCCATTTTTCCTGAAGGACGGTCCGCAATTCCTCTTCACTGTTTTCCTGTCCGAGAAAGGTTTTCAGCCGGTATTCGTTGGCATACGACGTATGTAAAATCCGCAACGGCACTTTTTTTCCCGGAAGCTGTAACTCGAGAAAACCTTCGTCGGTTTGCAGCACTTTCAGGCCGGAATCCAGTTCGAACGGAGCGACCACCGAATTGGGATAACCGGCAAAGATAATCCCGCACTCACGGGCCAACGGGTCAGGCGCTTCTATACGGTCGGGCGAATCGTGGTTGCCGGCAATGGCAATCACCGGACGTTTTCCATCGGCAGCCAAACGCTTTAAAGTTTTGTAAAAAAGGTCAACCGCTTCGGTGGGCGGATTAAACGTGTCGAATAAATCGCCGGCCACCAAAACGGCATCCACCTGTTCGCGTTCAGCTATTTCGCAAATTTCCTGCAAAACAGCCTGCTGTTCTTCCATTCGCGAAAAATCATCGAGCCGCTTGCCGAGGTGCCAGTCGGATGTGTGAAGTAGTTTCATA
>JAZBNQ010000180.1:0-5224 GCA_036350775.1 Mariniphaga sp. | reverse complement strand
CAAACAGAATTACAAATAAGATTAAAATGAGTTTCATGATTTCAAATTTTTGTCAGGTACTAAAATTACTTTATTTAATCCGGGCTCTTTGTTATAAAGCCGTTTAAACCAGTCGGCCCCTTCAGATAGCGGCGCAACTGCTGAAATGAGTGGTGCAACGTTAACTTTTTTGTTTGCCAGCAAGTCGAGCACCAATTCATATTCTCCGTTAATGGCACAACTTCCCTGTATCGTAATTTCACGTGTAACCACTTGTTGTAAAGGAAATTGAATTTGTGGCGAAAGATTACCAACCAAAACAACCGTTCCTCCCTTTCTGGTATTTTCAACACAGATTTGCACTGTTTCGGCAATACCAACCACTTCAAAAGCAAAGTCAGCACCTCTGTTTTTGGTTAGTTCCAGTATTTTTTCAACGTTGCTTTTTTCTTTTGAATTAAACGTAAAATCAGCGCCGGATTTTTTTGCGAGTTCCAGTTTTCGATCGTCAATATCAATGGCTATCACCGGATTTGCGCCAAAAAGTTTAAGAAGTTGTACTACAAATACACCAACCATTCCTGCGCCAACCACAATTGCGCTGCTTCCGGGTTTTAATCCCGAAACATTAATGGCGTGGGCTGCCACGGCAATGGGTTCAACCATAGCCGCTTCCTCATAAGAAACCCCATTGGGAATCCGGTGCAGGATGTGTTGCGGAACGGCAACTTTATCAGCAAATGCCCCGTGGCGGCGGTATTCGCCCGGGGAAACACCAAGTACCTGGCGATTGTCGCTCAGGTTATAATGTCCTTTTAAAGTAAACCAATCGTTAAGCGGATAAACCGTAGAATCGAAAGTTACACGGTCGCCTGCTTGCCAGTTTTTTACTTCACTTCCGGTTTCAATGATAACCCCGGAAGCTTCGTGTCCCATAATAAGCGGAGGCTTTCTACGGCCGGTGCTGCCGTCCATTCCGTGCACGTCGCTTCCGCAAATTCCGCAGGCTTTCACTTCAATTAAAACCTCGTCAGTATTAATCTTTGGATCGGGAAAATCGCGGTAATTTAATTGGTTGTATTCGTCAAGTACCAATGCTTTCATCATACCTTTTTTTTAAGGGACTCAATTCATACAAAAATAATTTTAAAAACGAGAATGGCTTGACAGGATAATACTAAATTTACGCGTTTTCAAAAAAAATGAATGGAAAGCCGAATGACTGTCATCCGAATAGGATTTTTATTTTTATTGCTGATGCCGGGTTTTGTTCTTAAGGGACAGGATGTTTCTTTTTCGCAGTTTTATACCAACCCGCTTTATTTAAATCCTGCATTTGCAGGTTCAGTGGGCGTGCCCCGGATTGCTTTCCAGCACAGGAACCAATGGCACAGTTTCGGTGATGCGTTCAGTACATACAGTTTTGCTGTTGATTTTCCGGTAAAAAAGTTGCAGGGAGGTGTTGGTCTTTTTCTTTTAAATGATACACAAGCTGGTAGCAGTTACCGTTCTTTTGAGGCCAGTGCTGTTTATTCGGTTTTTGTGAATCTAAGCGAAAATTTCCGGTTACATGGGGCTGTTCAGGCAGGTTTTAAGCGGAATTTATTAGATATTAATAAGTTGGTTTTCCCGGACAATTTGGATTCCAACTTCGGCAATCATGGAATCTCAGGTGAGCTGGACTATTTTACCGGAGCCGATTTTTCTCTCGCCGACTTTTCTACGGGAGTTTTAATTTACAATCAGCGGTTTTTTGGAGGACTTGCAGCACACCACCTGGCAGAGCCCCGACTGTCGTTTAGTTCAGATTCAAAAGATGAAAGCAATAAACTTTTCCGCAAATATACCGCTCATATTGGCTTTCGGTTGCCGGTTTATCTTTACGGACACCACCGGAAAAAATTTGACATTTCCCCTCAAATGGTTTGGCAATACCAGGGAAGTTTAGGGCAGATGAACTACGGCTTGTTTGCCACAAAATGGGGCCTCACCGCCGGTACATGGTTTCGTCAAAATTTTGGATTACGCTATGATGCTGTTATTCTGCTCGCAGGTTTTATGAAAAAAAACTGGCAACTGACTTATACTTACGATATGGCAGTTTCCGGACTTAGCGGCAATGCGGGGGGAACCAGCGAAATAAGCTTTGTTTTTTTATTTAGGGAAATAGACAAGGGAAGCTTTCTGCCGTTTTATCAAAGTTATGATGATGATTTCGGCGTTCAATAATATCTTAGGAATACGATTTTATCTAATAAGAAGTACTTGCCCTTTTTGTTCGTGTTTAAAACCCTGGATATCGAAATATCTGGAAATCCATACGTAATTTCCCATGGGTGCCGGTTGCCCGTTTGGGGTGTTTCCAACCCACGGAACTTCTGGGGAATTAGTACTGAAAACCACCTGACCGTTTCGATCAAATATTTCTAATTTGAACCGGCCTGGATCGGCTCCTGTACCAACAGGCATAAATGTCCGGTTTTTCTCGATGGGGCTGTCCGGACGAAAGGCATTGGGCGTATAAACAGAAAAAGGAAGGATTTTTATTAACAGGTCGGTGGTATCTTTACAGCCATAATCCGATTCGGCAAATAATTGCGCAGCGTAATCACCCAATTCGGTGTAAGTATGCACTGCATTTTGGCCTGTTGTAGAATTTCCATCACCAAAATCCCAGCTAAAAGAAGAGGCAAATTCAGATTGATTTGTAAATGAAATACGTGCATTTTCTATCAACGCAACCGGGTAATCCACTTCGAATGCAGCAACAGGTTTAGGATGAACCCAAATCCAGTCGTTTTTAATGAGCGTGTCGGCACAACCGGTTTCTGAAGAATGGGCAATTAATCCCACATCAAATTTTCCTGATTCGGGAAAAACGATAAGATTTGACTCGCCTGGTGCAGATGAAAGACTGTCGGTTATCCAGTAAAATTCAAGGTTTTCATTATGGGGACTGGCAAAAACTTCCGTAGTAAAAGGCTGACAACCTTCCAGGCTCTCTGAAAAAAAATCGAAATGCGGCTTCCGTTTTAGTTGCAGTTCCACCGTATCGCTTAAACACCCATATTCATTCACCACCAGCCTAACTGTGCCTGAAGGTTTTTCTATAACAACCGCGATGGAATCGTTTCCCGGGCCGGTTTGGAACATGCCGTCAAAATACCAGTAACAAAACGACGAGTCGATATTCTGCGGATAAAAGATCAGGGCTGTATCGGAATAGCAAAAACCGGGATCGGCTGAAATATCAGCAACAGGAGTTGGAAACACTTTTACCATGCTGTCGATGGCAAAGCTGTTCCGGCACTGTGTAACTGGATTTGTTATTGTCAGTTTCGCCCCGTAAAATCCGGTTTCGGGATAATACTTTGTTACATCCTGGCTTTGGGCTAAAGTACCATCGTCAAACTCCCATTTGAATTCTACATGGTCCTCCACCAGAAGTTTGCCCGAAAAATCTACAGTCAATTCATCGCAGCCCCGTGCCGGACTGGCTTCCATGGTAAAGTTGGGTTTTGCTCCCAGCGGTTTTACTATGGTGTCGCTGAAACAGCCATTGTCGTTAATGTGAAGGCTGATGTATGGCGGTTCATCGAGAAAAGCGCCTACTGTAACCTGGTATTGTCGCCAATCTAACGTGTCGAGGAACTGACATCCATCCAAATCCCAGTAAAAATCGGCACTATCGGTTGCCGAACCGGTATAAATCAATTTTTTACTGTAACCTTCGCATTTTTCATCGTTTTCAAAAATAAAGTCGGAAGTGGGCTGTGGATGAAACCTGATGTAAAAAGTGTCGTTTTTTTCGCAACCGTCGGTGGTCAGCAAGTGGTAATAAATTTCGTAATCTCCCCATTCATCCACTTCAATGTTAACTGAAGTATGGGTTTCGCCTGAAAATTCAAGAGCAGAAATGTTGTCGGTTTTCCATTTGAAACTGTCATTGTAATTCCATACAGATTCAGGAGCGCCGGTAACAGAAACTGAAAGTTGGGCCGATTTATTGCCGCAGACCAGTTTCGGCCCTGAAATTTCAGTATCGGGAACCGGAAATACGATCAGGTTCATTGTGTCGCGGGCAGGACAGCCATACTGGTCGCGGATGGTTACCCGGAATTCACCGGTTTGGTTGGCCGTATAAAATTGTGCAGTTGAAAGCGTATCATCCTGTTCGTTTTGCCAAAGGTAACCGGCAAATCCTTCATTTGCGTCGAGTTTCAAGGAATAAGGTTCGCAGCCCTGGTCAAATTCAATTCCCAAATCGATTTTCGGGTGACTGACATAAAGATAGATGGAGTCTTCCAGTTCGCATCCGTCGATGGTGGTCACTTTAACATGATACTTTCCGGGTTGGTCCACGGTTAGTGTTTGTGTTGAGTCGCCGGTATTCCATGTGTAAGTGTCGAAATAGGGTCCGGCATCAAGTTCCCGGTATTCACCGTAACAGAGCAGCAGGGTATCCCCTTCAAAATCGATACTTTTTCCAAGGTCGAGCACCAGGTCGAGATTAAATCCGATGCCATACCCATAAGATTCAACTCCGCCAAAACCATAAACATAAGCAAGAAAACCCCTGTCCGGGTTTGAATTCCTGAGCCGGTAAGTTCCCGGACTGAGAGAAATCTGAGCCCATGAATAGTCGCTGCCGGGAAACGGGGTAAACTGGTTTTGAACCTGGTTTCCATTGAATAAAATATTACCGGTTTCTTCCGTAAGGGTAATAACATTTACATAATATTTCTGAATTTGATCGGAATCGTATGCTACAAAAGTAACATCGTTTTTTGATTGAGTAACTGAGCTTAAAACAATCATAAACGGGTCTCCGTTTCCTCCGGTGTAATCCCTGTCGACCGACTGTGACTGGCTGTACTGAACCACCAAAATGGGTTTTCCTGAAAATATTTTTTTCGGTTGGTTATGGTAAAGCGTTAACTCTTTAAACTCACCACGGTTTAAATTAAATGGAGAAAATCCATCGATATAAACAGTGGTATTGTCATGAGCGGCCATTATCCGGTACAAATCCTGCTCCCGTGATTTTAGGGGTACAGCATAATATTCCCTGCCCCATGAATGGATGGGAGGAATTTGCTCGTAAAGATGATCCCATGCAGAAACACCAGACCCTGCGGGAACAGTTGTTGCAAGGGAGCCGGAATAAAATGCAACCGGATTGTTTGCCTTGACATAGCTTCCGGTTAAATCGCCCTGACCGGACAGGTTATTCCTGTTCATCGAT
>JAZBNQ010000179.1:0-2097 GCA_036350775.1 Mariniphaga sp. | reverse complement strand
TTTAAAGACGGAAAGATTACCATGTGGGCTTCATCGCAAACGCCGTTTGGCACACGCAAGGAGATTTCTGAGGAACTGAAACTTCCGCTGGAAAACGTGCATCTGAAACAGATCTTCCTGGGTGGCGGATTTGGCGGGAAAATATATAACCAGCAAGCCGTTGAAGCAGCACGCATTGCAAAAATGGTGGAGGGAACACCTGTTCAGCTCATGTGGACCCGCAAGGAAGAATTTATGTACGACAGATTCAGCCCGGCTGCTGTGGTGAAAATCAGTTCGGGCATCACAAAAGACGGGAAAATTACCTTTATGAATTTTGATGCTTACTGTTCAGGCGCGCGGGGAACAGATCCGTTTTACAACATTTCCCACCACAAAACCACCACTTTCGACGGGCCCGATGTGCACCCGTTTTTCACTGGTGCGTGGCGTGCACCGGGGAATCCAACCAATACATTTGCGCGCGAAGTGCACTTCGACATTATGGCGCATAAAATCGGGATGGACCCGTTGGAATTCAGAATGAAAAATATTGGAGACAACCGCGCCAGACGTTCGATGGAAGTTGCAGCAAGAAAATTTGGATGGGATACAATAAAACTTCCTGAAGGACATGGAAAAGGCATGGCTCTTGGAATTGATGCCGGAACCTATGTGACTATTATGGCAGAGGTGAAAGTGGATAAAACCACAGGCGAAGTAAAAGTTTTGCGTGCCGTTGTGGGGCAAGATATGGGCCAGGTAGTCAATCCGCAGGGAACCGACATTCAGGCCGAAGGTTGCGTGAATATGGGGCTCGGCTATTCCCTTTCCGAAGAAGTTAAATTTGATTGGGGGACTGTTAAAAACCAGAATTTTGCCGACTTTCAGCTTCCGCTTTTTTCCACAATTCCTGAAAAAATTGAATCGGTTACGGTAGATGCTATGGACGAGCCGCCACAGGGTGGTGGAGAACCGGCCATCGTTTCGGTGGGTGGCGCCATTGCCAATGCGGTTTTCGATGCCTGTGGCGCACGTGTTCATCGAATGCCATTAACTCCGCAAAGGATTTTGGAAGCGTTGAAAAAAGGCTGAGGATTATTCGAGGTGCACCTCTAAGTTTTCCCTTCTGTGCAAAGCGGATTTCAAATTTTTGGAAATAGAATAAGAGTGCCATTCCGGGTTTAAAAAAAATCGGGATGGCATTTATTCGTTTTATTCTATTTTTACAGAAATTTGAAGTACTAAACAAAAGTATCAGAATATGAAGTACCCGTTAGTTCTTATCAGTTTCCTCCTGCTGTTTTCCTGTTCAAAAAAATCAGAAATTACTGTTTTCAGCCCCGATGGAAAAACAGAAGTTCAGATTGCCACTGATGATTCTTCCCACATCATTTATTCGGTTTTTTATGAAGATACCGTTTTAATTCAACCTTCGCATTTGGGATTTGAAATTGAAGGTGAATCGGTTTTAGGGCAAAATTTCGAAATAATTAATGCGGAAAATACTACGATAAATCAAACCTGGCAACCGGTTTACGGGGAACGGTCGGAAGTAAAAGACCACTTTAACCAGGTAAAAATCAGGTTTCGGGAAACCACTTCTCAGCAGCGTGAGTTTGAAATGACTTTCCGGGTTTACAATGAAGGCGTGGCGTTTAACTATACTTTTTTACCACAGCCCGGGAAAAAAGAAATGACACTTGAAAAAGAGCTGACCGAATTTCGTTTGACCGGGAATTTTCCTGCCTGGGTTTCAGACCGGGCACAGTCGGAGTACCGGAAAGTTACAGTTAATGAAATTGAACAGCCCGCCGAACGGCCTTTGGTTATTGAAGCCGGAACCCGATTTCTGGCATTGGGTGAGGCAAAACTTATCGATTTTTCGCGCATAAAATTACAGACTGGTGAACAGGAAAACTCAGTGATGGCTGCACTTCACGATGCTCCAACGGTTGAACTTCCATACACCACGCCCTGGCGTACCATAATGATTGGCCGCTCACCGGGCGAGTTGCTTGAGAACAATTATTTTTACGAAAACCTGAATGACCCGTGTGCCATCGAAGATGTTTCGTGGATTAAGCCGGGAAAGGTAATTCGTGAAGTGACACTTAC
>JAZBNQ010000178.1:0-2567 GCA_036350775.1 Mariniphaga sp. | reverse complement strand
GCTGCAAGTTTTCAGTTATATCGTAAGTTACATAAAGATTACGGCGGTCGAAACGGGTGTAAGTCGGGTCGAGCCGGTGGTCGCCGATGCGCTCGCCGTTTATAAAAAGTTCGTACAAACCTGCTACTGCAATGTAAGCGCGCGCCGATTCAATTTCCTTTTCAGCATTAAACTCCTTTCGAAAATAAGGCGCCGGTTTCACATTGTAATCATGCGTGTCGGTAATCCATTTTCCTTTCCAATTGGTTTGGTCCATCAAACCGGTTTCGAAAAAAGCAGCTTCCGACCAATCCGACCAACCGCCGTTTTTTTCTTTCACGCGCACGCTCCAGAAATAGCGCGTAAAGGATTGCAAATCCGGTCCGTTGTAAACTGCCGGAATAGTGGAAGAATTTGCCGTTCCCGATTCCCAGGTATTACCTGTTCCTGATGCCACTTCTTGTTCATCGGTTCCCACCACCAGTTGAAACGCATCCTGCAAATAGCCCGGCTTTTCCGATTGAATCTGCCACGTAAACCGTGGGTGGGTTTCATCCAAACCGATGGGATTTTGGACGTGTTCGCATTTAAGGTTGGTGATTTGTGTTTGGGAAAAACTATGAAAATCAACAAAAAAGAAAACGATTAATATAACAAAGAATGATTTATTCATGATTCAGTTTTTTAAAAGTCAAGGCGAATTTAAGGTGTTTTCAACAAAAAGTCAGGGCGAATCACGCAAAAAGTTTATTTATGGAAGGTTTCCTATTTGAAATTGAAAAATAACATTTTGTTTTTCTGGATTTTTCAATTACATTTGAAAAATATGATAAAAATTACAAATTTTCAATTATGATTGAAAAATTTTCAACTATTTTAAAAAATGCCAGTACCTATAATATTTGGGATGGAAAGCCTTTTTCAGAAGGATTTAAACGACATTTTTATCTTACAAAAATTAAAGACTACCTGGAAACCAAGCTCATAAAAGTTTTAGTTGGTCAGCGTCGTGTTGGAAAAAGTTACATCCTCAGGCAAATTATTAATTACCTGCTATTAGAAAAAAAAGTTCCTCCTCAAAACATTTTCTATTTGAATAAAGAATACCTGATTTATGATGAAATAAAATCATTCACTGATTTGGAAAATCTGTTCAACCTATTTAAAAAAAATTACGCACCTCAGGGGAAAATTTATATTTTTTTAGACGAAGTTCAGAATATTGATGGATGGGAAAAGTTCGTAAATTCGTATTCTCAGGATTACACTTCAGAATTTGAGTTATTTATAACGGGTTCAAACTCTAATATTCTCTCAGGTGAACTTTCAACTTTACTTTCAGGACGATTTGTCGAAATTGAAATTTTTCCATTCAGTTACACCGAATTTATTTCATTTAAAGACAGTGAAGCAAATAAAACAACTTACCTGGAATATTTAAAAACTGGTGGGTTACCCGAGTTGTTTTTTATTGAAAAAGAGGATGTACACAGGCATTACATTGACAGTTTGAAAAACACCATTATACTAAGAGATATTGCAGGACGACATACCATAAAGGATTTACCGCTTTTAGAGGAAATCTTTAAATTTTTAACTGTAAATATTGGTAACCTGACTTCATATAGCAGTATTGTAAAATATTTCAAAAGCAAACAGAAAAAAACAAATTACGAAACTATTTCTTCTTATGTCGGGTATTTAAGAGACACTTTCATTTTACATCAGGTTGAACGATTTCAAATTCGCGGGAAACAGAGTCTTGGTGGCGAATACAAATATTATCTGAACGATTTGGCCTTTAAAAATTACCTGTTCGGATTTCTCCCTACTGACATTGGTTATAATCTTGAAAACCAAATTTTTATTCAATTAAAACAAATGGGATATCAGGTATCAGTAGGGAAACTGGATAACCTCGAAATAGATTTTGTAGCTCAAAAACCTGAAAAAACGATTTATGCGCAGGTAGCTTACTTGCTAAACAGCCCAAAAGTTATTGAACGTGAATTTGGCAATTTATTATCAATTAAAGATAACCATGAAAAGATTGTCATTTCGCTAGACGATATACGTTTTTCCGACCATGAAGGCATAAGGCACCTTCACCCATGGGAGCTAAAACTATTATAAAAAACTTTAGAGCACCCAATTTTCATTCTACCCTAAACCTATATTTTCCCGAACCAATTTTCAAAATTAACCGGTCATTTTCCCTGGTCATTTCATGGATTCCGGAAACGCCCCCAACAAATGAGTTATTCTCCCAAATCTTTTCATTTTCTTCAAAAACCGTTGCGCTTTCGCCACCTGAAACCGGCAAAATAACCGTTGCGGTGGTATTTGCAGGAATAGCAACCTCATGGGTAAAAGCACCGCCGCCTTCTTTTTTCCAGTTCGAAACCACTTTCCCCGAAACGATTTCTACCGAGGCATTCACAAAATCAAGTTCCTGCGGAACATGCGGTTCAATGTGAATCTGCCGGTACCCTTTTGCAGTGTTGCCTTCCATTGGCGATTGGATGCCGGCCAGAAATTTGTAAAAATATTCGGTAACGGATCCAAACATCTGGTGGTTGTGCGAATTT
>JAZBNQ010000177.1:0-3140 GCA_036350775.1 Mariniphaga sp. | reverse complement strand
TAACATACCCCGGAATGTTTTCATCGTACTGCTGAACTTCCAGTGAATCGCTTCCCAGTTCTGCTATCGGGTAATAGGCAAACTTTAGTTCCCGTTTACCCGTGTTGCTGACTTTCAAATCGACCAGCGAAACCGACGAACTGTAAACCACGAATGTTTCCTGCACGTTTACTCCTTCAAACGGCATGTAATCCAGCACAACCATATCGGGAAACGAGTATTTTACCACCGGAGGCTGAAAAAATTCACGGGTTTCCATAATGGCAATGTCGTTTACCACCCAGATTCCAAAATGGCGGCCCGACTGATCGCTTTCGTAATAAACCGGTTCGGCATCATCATAATAAACCATTTTATAGGCTTTGTCACCATACAATTTGGAGCGTTCAATAGCAGCAGCATAAGTGGTGTAAACCGGGTCGTCCTGCCGGGCATTCAGCTAAAAGTATTCGTCGCCGGTGCAAAGGTTTTGGGCGGTTGCCATGATGTTTAATGTTATTAAGGAGATAAACAAAATGGGAAATTTCTGAATACTCATTTTATTCATTGTATATTTCTTTTTAGTATAGCCAAATCAGTAACAGAAACTGAAAGCTGGATTTAAGCCGAAATATAATCAAGAAAATCGCTGTAAAAGAATTTTCATTGTTTGTTTTTTATTGACTTTAAAATTTCCAAAATCACTCCCCATGTAAAACCAGAAATTAGTTTTCCTTCGTTAAATCGGTTGCTTATGAATACTTTTATTTAAAACAATTTTTTCGAAAGTTACTTTTTCGAAAATTGAAAATGGTCGGTTATCCAATAAAAACTGGATATTATTCATACCGCAAAAAATTCTTCTTTTGTGAAATATATTCAGATATTCATTGGGATATTCGCTTCAAAATGGCCGACCTAACGGCTACAGCCAATGGCGACAAAGCCGTACAGAACAAAACGTCTAAAAAAACCTTCGCAGAAAAAGCCATTACCCATTTTTAAAGATATGGTAAATGACACAGACGAAGCCAGGCAAGCTTTCTGATTTTTTAGTATAGGCGAAGATGGAGTTCAGCAATTCCCTGCAATAAAACAATTCAGCAGGAAATAGATAACTCTCAAAACTGCGATTTTTCAACAAATTTTTATTCTGATATTCGCTTAAGTTCTTCATCAATAGCAGAATTCTTACGCGCCCTGCCTTTCATTTTTTGATTTCCAAACTTGTAGGTAGCAGTAATTCCAAACCTGCTCCAATCGAAAGACCGAATACCATTTGTTATTAAACCTCCGTAATTGCTGTTATAATAAAAATCACTTCCCGTTTTAAGCAAGTCGCTAGCAGTAATCTGGATCAACAATTTTTGGTAAAACTCACGCTTTAATCCCAAATCTAATCTTTGGTACGATTCTACATAAATAGAACCTCTCCAAATCCACGGACTACTATAGGAATAACTAAGTTCCATTTTGATATCTTCAGGTAAATTAATGTTATTCTGCAGTCTGAAATTATAGGTATTGGATTCAATGTCAATAACCGTCCCATTCAAATTTCCATCGTATTTTGTGTAGTTGTAAATAAAGTAGGCATTAAAATTCCACCAGTTAAATGCCCGTTGTGAATAGCTTGCAGAAAGCCCATTGCTGTAAACATTTTGCATATTACGCGGAACCAGAATTGTTGATTTATCGCCAACTGCCTCAAAAATGGTTGCAAAAAAGTCACGTGTTATACTGTAATTATTCGAAATAATTAGTTTTCTTTTGAAGGTATATGTTAATTGGTAATTTGTAATGTAATTTGGCTTAAGAAACGGGTTTCCTTTCCACGATGATATTTCACTGGTTTTCGTTTCAAAAGGATTCAAATCCTGATAATATGGCCTGGTGATTCGTTTCCCGAAATTTAAACTGATGCCATGATTTTTTTGGTCATCATAGGATAAACTTATATTTGGGAACCAACTTGTGTAATCTCTTGCAACCACATCGTCTGCCGTTTGTATTGCACTTTCCAGTTCTCCAAGCGAAGAGGTATTTTCAACCCTTAACCCTGAATTAAGCGATATTCTTTCGCTCAGTTTTGCACCAAAAATAAAATAAGCTGCTGCCACTTTTTCAAGATATGAAAACCGGTTACTCCTGTTATCATCTAAAATGGGTTGGTTATTTTGTATCTCATAATGGGCAAGTTTGTTATATGTTTTAATATATGAGTATTTTGCACCGGTGGAAAATGTGAGTTTATTAACCCGTTTTTCGTAATCAACTTTCCCTGAAAGTAAATCAATATCGGTATTTGTATCGTACCTGCTATCTGCAGTTCTGAGAATCTGCAAACCATCGCCACTATAATATGTATTAGGTTGCTCTGTATTATTTTCGTTTGAATACTTTCCAAGACTAAAATCGGCTGAGAAATTTGAACTCCCGTTTGGGGAATAATTATAGTACATATTCATATTATAATTATCACTATAAGCACCACTTAAAACCCTGGCATTAAGAATTTCGGCCGGAATATTACCATCAATGCTTTTAATGTTTGTGATGCTTTCCAAATCGCCATTTCTTTCATTTAATAACGCTTTTGCATCTATACCAAATGTGCTTTCCGAGTTTATCCTATAATCTAAGCCACCTGATATATTCAAACCCTGCCTATGAATCAGGTTATCCGTTTCCATATCCATAATAAATTTTTCACGCTCGGTGGTTTGAATAAAATTATCGATGCTGAATTGATCGGAGTAATTAATATTGCTGTAAATATTGATTTTTTCAGTATTTACGTTCAGCGTTGTACCCAAACCTGAACCTGGGTGAATTCCCCTGGAGTAGTTTCCAATAATGTTCCCGTTAAATCCGGATAATCCTGATTTTTTCATTTTAATATCAATAATCCCTCCTGAACCCTCTGCCTCATATTTTGCAGATGGATTGGTAATGAGGTCAATTGACTCAATATTGTCTGAACGCATTCCTTCAAGCAGGTTGGATAAATCACTTCCTGATAATCGCGAAGGACGGCCATTAATAAATATTCTAACCCCCGATTTTCCCTGTAAAGAAATATTATTATCTAAATCCACCATAACTCCCGGCGTTTTACTAAGAAGCTCAAGCCCATTGTTGCCTGAAGCATTTACACTGCT
>JAZBNQ010000176.1:0-6910 GCA_036350775.1 Mariniphaga sp. | reverse complement strand
TTCAGGAAACAGATTTCACTCAATTTGTCGATCCTTACATTGGCAGCGATTATCACGGGCATGTTTTTGTGGGAGCCAACGTGCCGTTTGGTGCCGTTCAACTTGGGCCAAACAATGAAACACAGGGCTGGGACTGGTGCTCGGGTTACCATTATTCAGATTCAATTTTGATTGGATTTGCCCACACCCACCTCAGCGGAACAGGAATCGGAGATTTGGGCGACATTATTTTTATGCCGGTTTCAGACATTTACAATCCGGAAGTGGAAAAAGATTCGGCGTTTAACTGGAAATCAACCTATTCGCACGACCGTGAAACCGTAGAACCCGGTTACTATTACATTCATATTGATCGTTACAACATCGATGCAGAACTCACCACCACTGAACGGGTTGGGTTTCATAAATACAAATACAACTCTGGCGAAAATTCATTTGTAATTGTTGATTTGAAATACGGCACCGGTTGGGACTTGCTCACCGACGGCCTGATTGAACAGGTGGATAATACCCGTATTAAAGGACACCGGATGTCGCGCGGCTGGGCTAATAATCAGCAGGTATTCTTTTACACTGAATTTTCAAAAGAAATTAAACGTTTTGAAGTCCTGGCTTCCAACGAAAAACAAGGCGTGGTTACTGCACTTATCGAATTTGAGGGTGCCGGCGAACTGATGGCCAAAACGGCCATTTCACCGGTAAGCACGGACGGCGCGAAAGCCAACCTTGAAGCTGAAGCCATTAATCTGGATTTTGAAACAGTAAAATCTGCTGCTAAAGAAAAGTGGAATACCGAACTGGCCAAAATTAAAATTGAGACAGAAAACCTGGCCGATAAACGCACCTTTTACACGGCGCTTTACCACACCATGATTGCCCCATCGCTTTTTAACGATGTGACCGGCGAATACCGTGGTGCCGACCGCGAAGTAAAATCCGATCCGGGCTACGAAACCTACACAACCTTTTCGTTGTGGGACACCTACCGTGCAGCGCATCCATTATTTACACTGGTGCAGCAGGAACGCGTGAACGACTTCATCAATTCCATGCTGGCTATTTACCAGCAGCAGGGCAAACTGCCCATTTGGCACCTGCACGGAAATGAAACCAACACCATGGTGGGTTATTCAGCTGTTCCGGTAATTGCTGATGCTTATCTGAAAGGTTTCCGCGGTTTCGATACCGAACTGGCTTTCGAAGCCATGAAAACCTCTGCCACAATCGATGAACGGGGTCTGGATTACGTAAAATCGCAGGGATTTATTCCGGCTGATTCGCAGGTGGAATCGGTGGCACGAGCCATGGAATATGCTATCGATGACTGGGCTATTGCCGCCATGGCCACTGCCATGAGAAAAACCGAAGATGCGGAACATTTTGCCAAACGTGCGAAATATTACCAAAATTATTTCGATGAATCCACCGGTTTTATGCGGGGAAAAATGAGCGACGAATCGTGGCGTACACCGTTCAATCCTATTTATTCGCAGCACCGCGAAGACGACTACTGTGAGGGAAATGCCTGGCAATACACCTGGCTGGTGCCGCACGATGTGGAAGGTTTAATCGAACTTTTCGGCAGCGAAGAAGCATTTGTAACCAAACTCGACAGCCTGTTCACCATTCCTTCTATAAAAGTGGAAGGTGCCTCGGCTGATATTACCGGACTGATTGGCCAGTATGCACACGGCAACGAGCCCAGTCACCACATTTCATACATGTATGCATGGGTGGGCCAGCAGTGGAAATCTGCAGAAAAAGTGCGCGAAATCTGCACCACCATGTACAACGACCAGCCCGATGGTTTATGTGGAAATGAAGATTGCGGGCAAATGTCGGCCTGGTATGTGTTTTCATCCATAGGGTTTTACCCGGTGAACCCGGCCAATGGCGCCTACGTTTTCGGCAGTCCACTTTTCGATGAGGCAGAAATTGAGTTACCCGAAGGAAAAGCATTCAAAATTGTTGCTGAAAACAACAGCAAAGAAAACATTTACATCCAGTCGGCCAGACTGAATGGCCAGCCTTACGAAAAAACGTACATCACCCATAAAGATATTTTAAATGGAGGCGAGCTTGTTTTTATGATGGGAAATGAGCCAAACCCTGAGTTTGGTAAGAAAATGGCAAACAGACCAAAGTCAATTGTTTATTAAATACCAAAAACCGGTAACTGTCAGAACTGCCATCACCATAAACTTTGAATGGTTTTTCATCACCTTCAATTTCTGACATGTTACCGGTTTTGATTTTTTATGCACCAGCCTATTTGAACATAATTTTTGAAGCTGCACTTTCGGCTGCTTTAACAAGTGGATAACCAGCAGGTGAAGCCGTTAGCAAAGGATGCGTTCCAAATTGTGCTGTAAGCAGCGAATTCAATGTCATACGGTTTTGAACAATAATACCAAGTGTATTGGTAAGTTCGCCTGCCGAAAGCCCGCCGTAAACTTCACCACCCAGAATTACTCCTGACTCCTTGCCAACAACAAGTTTCACATATTGTTTGTGTGTATCCACAAGGGTTCCGGGATGCCGGTCAATCCCTTCGAATGTTCCGGTAACAAAATCGAAATTTTCGGTTTCGGCCTGTGTTTCTGTAATGCCGGCCACACCAAAACCTGTGGTTCCAATGGCAGTAGAAAAAATAGAAATGGTACCGATAAATGTCTTAATGGCCGAAAGTTTGAACAGGTTCATACCAGCAATCCGCGCCTCGGCACAGGCAGTAGAGGCAAGCATAACCGGCGAAGGTTTCCGGGTAATAAAATCACGTTTTTCGGCACAATCGCCTACAGCAAACACATTCGAATCAGTGGTGCGCATGTAATCGTCAACTTTAATAAAACCGCGGTCGCTTACCGGCAATCCGGCTTCAGCAGCGAGCCTTGAATTTGGTTCGTATCCCATGGCAAGAATTACGGCTTCAGTCTCCAGTTTCTGTCCATTTTCAAGCTTTACGCCATCCACTTTCCCGTTTCCTGAAATTTCAGCAACGGTAGTGCCAGTCATAATCTTTACGCCCCTTTCAATCATCAGCTTCTCAGCTCTTTCTGAAATATCGCCATCGAAAGCCAGCCCCAAAATGCGTGGTAGTTTCTCAACCAGGGTAACCTCTTTACCAGCTTTTTTAAATTCATCTGAAATTTCAACCCCAATAAACCCTGCACCAATTACAGTTATTTTGTTAAAGGCTTTAAGTTTTTGGTGCATTTCGTCAAGGTAAACCTTGTTTTTTGGCACGGTAAAAACATTTTCAAGGTCGGCGCCTTTTAACCATTTGGGTTGAATGGGAAGTGAACCGGTTCCTATCACCAATTTTTCGTACCCTATTATTTTCCCTGACTGAAACCGGACTGATTTTTCTTTCAGTTGAACAGACTCTGCCTCATCAACTAACATTTCAATATTGCTGGCTTCAAACATTTTATCGGCTGGCAGTATGTCGTTATCTGAACTTCCGACCGAACCAAAAATGTAAGGAATTCCGCATGGAATTAGTGTTTTTGGAAACCGTGTTACCACTGTAAATTTTTTCGCAGGATAAACCCGCTTACCGGTTAAGGCAGCTACCAAACCTGCGGCGCTACTGCCAATTACCAGTACATCTGTTTTTAAATCTGTATTTTTCATTTTAACTTTAATAAACTTTTGTTTAAAATAATAATTCAAATTTAAAGAACAAATGATTAATACAAAATGATTTTAAATAATATTTTCAATTTTCAGAATTATAACCACTATTTTTCAGAATTTTCTAACTGCAATATTTATTTACGATAAAAGAAAAATAAAGGCTTGTCATATAAATTATTCTTAATCGAGATAATCTGAAATTATTTTTGATAAGAAAATGACAGCAAATGCAGATTTATTCTCTCAAAACTTTTATTTTTAGTGCCTAATGACGAATAATAAACCAAATATCGTTCAACAAATCTGGCGTTTTTATATAAACGGTTTCAGGAATATGAATGGATGGGGAAGGCAGGTATGGCTCATTATCCTCATAAAACTCTTTATCATGTTTGCCATTCTGAAAGTGTTTTTCTTTCCCAACTTCTTGAAAACCAATTTTGAAACCGACCAGGAGCGAAGCAATTATGTATTGGAAATATTAACTGAACCAAAAGAATAATTATGGTTGAAATTGCAGATTTATCATTAGTAAACTGGTCGAGGGCACAGTTTGCCCTCACAGCCATGTACCACTGGTTGTTTGTTCCACTTACGCTGGGAATTACATTCATTATCGCGTTTATGGAAACGCTCTATGTAAAAACCGGCAAGGAAGAATGGAAGCGAATAACCAAATTCTGGATGACCCTTTTCGGGATTAATTTTGCCATTGGTGTGGCTACTGGTATCATTCTCGAGTTCCAGTTCGGTACCAACTGGTCTAGTTATTCCTGGTTTGTAGGCGACATTTTTGGCGCACCGCTGGCCATCGAAGGTATTCTAGCCTTTTTTATGGAAAGCACCTTTATTGCCATTATGTTTTTCGGGTGGAACAAGGTGAGCAAAAAAACGCACCTTTTGGCCACATGGCTTACAGCAATTGGTGCCAACCTTTCGGCGCTTTGGATTCTGGTGGCCAACGGCTGGATGCAAAAACCGGTGGGTATGGTTTTTAATCCGGATACCGCACGCAACGAAATGCAGAATTTCTGGGATGTGCTATTCTCGCAGGTGGCTGTGGATAAATGGCTGCATGCCACTTCTTCAGGATTTGTTTTAGCTTCCGTTTTCGTAATTGGCGTTTCAGCCTGGTTTATCCTGAAAAAGCGGGAATTGCTGCTGGCGAAAAAGAGTATTCTCATTGCAAGTGTATTCGGACTTATTTCGTCGTTTTATCTGATTCTTACCGGCGACAACTCCACCCGCACCATTGCCAACGACCAGCCCATGAAATTTGCCGCCATCGAAGGCTTGTACAACGGGAGCGAAGGAGCCGGACTGGTTGCGCTGGGACTTTTCTCCACTTCGGAAACAGACCCTAACAACGAAAACCTGAAGGATTTTACCATGAAGATTGAAATCCCGAATTTTCTATCTTACATGGCTTTTCTGGACTGGAACGCGTTTGTGCCCGGCATTAATGACCTGATTAATGGGAACGAAAAATACGGTTACATTCCGGCCACCGAAAAAATTGAACGCGGGAAAGTGGCTATTGGTAAATTATTTGAATTTAAAGAGGCCAAAAAAACAGGAAACGAAACCCTGGCAAACAACTTACAAGCGGAACTCATCAGTGACGATTTTCAGCAAAACTATTTCAAATACTTCGGGTATGGCTATTTTGAAGACGTTAACGATTTGGTTCCCAATGTACCAATTACGTTTTACAGTTTCCACCTGATGGTTGGATTGGGATTTCTGTTTGTCCTGCTGTTTATATTGTCGCTTGCCTATTTGCTCAAAGGAACTCTTACTGAAAAACGCTGGTTATTGCGACTTGCCATTTTTGCCATTCCACTGGCTTATTTAGCCGGTCAGTTGGGCTGGATTGTAGCCGAAATGGGCCGCCAACCCTGGGTTGTGCAAGATTTAATGCCTACCATGGCGGGTGTTACACGTATCAGCGCGGGTTCGGTGCAAACCACCTTCTGGCTGTTTGCATTATTGTTTACAATTTTACTTATTGCCGAACTTAAAATCATGTTCAGGCAAATTAAAATCGGTCCGAAACATTAAAAAGGAGGAAACAAATTATGTTTGAAAATTTATCGCATTTGGCATTACAGCAATATTGGTGGGTACTCATCTCGGTACTGGCAGCGTTATTTGTTTTCCTCATGTTTGTGCAGGGAGGACAGACACTTATTTACGCCATTGGAAAAACAGAAGGAGAAAAAACAATTTTGCTGAATACACTTGGCCGGAAATGGGAATTTACATTTACCACACTCGTTACATTTGGGGGAGCATTTTTTGCTTCATTCCCACTGTTTTATGCCACAAGTTTCGGCGGCGCCTACTGGGTGTGGCTGCTTATTCTGGCGGCTTTTATTATACAGGCAGTTGCCTACGAGTTTCGAAAAAAACCGGCTAATTTCCTGGGGGCAAAAACCTACGAAATCTTCCTGTTCTTAAATGGGTTACTTGGTACCATCCTGATTGGAACAGCAGTGGGCACCTTTTTTAATGGCGCTGAGTTTGCCTTGAACGATATGAACCAGGTACTGTGGCAAAATCCTGCCCGCGGACTGGAAGCCGTACTCACTTTTCATAATGTGGCACTGGGACTTGCCGTATTTTTCCTGGCAAGGGTACTGGGATTACTCTATTTTATTTATACCATAGATAACGACCTGATAGTGGCCCGATCTCAAAAACATTTGTTCTTTACGGCAGTTTTATTTCTCGTGTTTTTTCTATTTTTTCTAACCTGGCTGTTATTAAAAGAGGGCTTTGCTGTAAATCCTGACTCGGGCGAGGTATTTATGGAAAAATACAAATACCTGAATAATCTGCTACAAATGCCTGTAGTGCTGATAATTATGCTGATTGGCGTTGTTGGCGTGTTATGGGGGATCGTTTCAACCTTGTTTTTTCACAGCAGCAAAGGTTTTCTGTTTGCAGGTCCGGGAACAGTCCTGACTGTTTTTGCACTCTTTCTGATTGCCGGATTTAATAATACATCATTTTATCCGTCAACAGCCAACTTGCAGTCGTCACTAACCATTCAAAATGCCTCATCGAGCCACTTTACACTTGTGGCAATGAGCTATGCCTCGCTGATGATTCCATTCGTGTTTGCCTACATTTATTATTTCTGGAAAGTGATGAACCGAAAGAAAATTTCGGACCAGGAAATGAACGAGGAATCGCATGTTTATTAACGGAAATTCCAAAAGACAAACAAAAAATCAAAAAGGTTTGATTGTCAGAATGTTTGGAATTT
>JAZBNQ010000175.1:0-6448 GCA_036350775.1 Mariniphaga sp. | reverse complement strand
TAATAAACATCAACAATCCCGATGGATGCTCCCAAATACAGTTTATGATTGAAATTTAATCCGGCTGCAAAAGAATATTCATTTATGTAACCTTGCCTGGAAATGCTTTTTCGCTGGCTTTGTCCATAACCGGCATCTTCCAAATCATGAAAGTAAATGTCGCTGTTGTCTTCTTTCCATAGCAGATAAGTATCCCAGGCTAATTGCTCATAATAATCGCTCCATGTCCCAATGGTTGCATTATCAGCCAGATAATCCAAAAATGAGCTGTTCATGTTGTCAGCTCCGGCAAGAGAAGTGCTGTTAAAATCCCTTAAACGGTTAAAGCCGATTCCAACGTTAAAATTTATCAGCCCGGATTCACTATTGTTTTGTGTTGAAAGGGTTGCAACATAGCTTAGGTTGTTGAACGAAAAATTGTATTTGCTATCCGTCATTAAATTGTTCCGGTATGTTGCTTCAACCTGGGTTTGCCCAAAGGTTGGCGTAAAAACAAGTTCTCCGCTCCTGTAAAGTCCGAGTCCGGCGGGATTTATGCTTACCGAGGTAAAGTCACCGCCAAGGGCTCCAAATGCATTTCCCATAGCACCTGAACGGGCAGTTCCCTGAACCTGAAAATTGGAATAACGCAATGCATCTGCCAAATCCTGTGCTTGCATAAAAAACGGCACTGCAAATGCTAAGGTTAATAGTGTTACTAATCTTTTCATGGCTAAATTTCTTTTTTGTTAATACTAAAAGTTGTGGCTACCATCGGGTTATCTTCTTCTGCCTGATGAGGAAGACGAAGATGAAGATGACCTGCTGCTGCCGGAGCTACCCGAACTACTCGGTGTGTAACTCCTTGAAGATGAAGAGCCACTGCTGCGGTAACTGCCGCTGCTGCTTCTTGTAGGAGTACTTCTTTGATAAGTACTTCCAGACCTGGTAGAAGTTGAAGGTGCACGGTAGGTTCTTGTTGCGCTACTGCTGCTTGAACTTCTGTTATAGGTCGAACTTGACCTGTAGGTACGGTTATAGGTAGAAGTAGATCGTGGAGATGCATATCTTGTACCCGAACTACTGCCAGAAGTAACTACCCGAGGAGTAGTTGTGCTTTTTGTAGCAGGCCTTGTGTAACTTCTTGTTGTTGAAGTAGTACCTGGCCTGGTATATACTCTGGTTTGTGTGTTGTTTCCGTTTCTTATCGCCTGGCTGTTCTGGTCATTTGAAGTCCTTCTTCTCTCGGCAACAACATTGTTATTTGTTGTTGAACGTGTAGTTGTACCTTCTCTTACCCCCGAACTTGAAGTTGACCGGCGACCGTTGTCTGAATTTCTTGTAGCTGCAACATCGCGGGCACTTTTGGTTGTGCCGGCAGATGCACGCACTCCTGAAGCTGATGTTCTTCTTTCACCGGTGCTACCCCGAAGTACATTGGTTCCGGTGGATCTTCGCTGGCCGTAACGGTAATTATCCGAATCGGCATACCATCCGCCCCCATATCCGTACCAGGAATTGTAAGGATAACCCCAGCCATAGTAAGAATAATATGGACGATGCCAATAGCTGTAATACGGGGAGTATCCCCATCCCCAGCTATTCCATGGTGAGTACCAGCTATATCCCCAACCCCAATTATAGTATGGAGAATACCATGAGGAATAATAGAACGGATCGTAGTAAAACGTGTCGTAGTACCAACTGTCCCAATAGAAGGGATCGTAAAAATGCGGACGGTGGAACCTTCTGATACGGTATGCAAAATCAATTTCATCACCGTCGTAGTAATTGTTGATTACATATTTTACATCGTCTTCGTTGTAATAAACGGTGGTGTCACTTTCGTACATATCATACTGATCCATACTGTAAACCAGCGCATCGGCATCTTCTTCTGTACCTTCAAAAATGTAGTTGTTCATCGTTTGAGAACCTTCATCATTCCTTTCAATATCGCTGATTATCATTCGGCGGGCTGATTTTTCTGCCGGCTCTTCTTCTACCAATATTTCTTCAGCTGAAATTGGCGGAGGAACATCTCCCGGGCTAAAATAGATGTCATCAGTATATGAACTGGTGACGTAAGTACCCGAGGTACATGCACCTATGAAGAGTGCAGCCAGTGTTAAAATTGTTAATCTTGATTTCATTACTCGTCCTCCCGGTTTATTTAATTTCAATAATATTTACTTTCTTTGTGAACTCTTAAAATCATATACAAAAAAGCAAAATTTGTACCAATTTATAAAAAATGGCGAAAGAATTAACATCGCGAAGTGAAAATTATTCCCAATGGTACCTTGACCTGGTAAATAAGGCCGATTTAGCCGAGAATTCGGCTGTTCGAGGTTGTATGGTGATAAAACCCTATGGGTATGCTATTTGGGAGAAAATGCAGGCCGAATTAGATCGGATGTTTAAAGAAACCGGACACGTAAATGCCTATTTTCCGTTATTTATTCCAAAATCATTTTTTAGTAAGGAAGCCGCCCATGTTGAAGGTTTTGCCAAGGAGTGCGCTGTAGTTACGCATTACCGACTGAAAAATGACGAGGTAAACGGTGGAGTGGTGGTTGACCCGGAAGCAAAACTGGAAGAAGAATTGATTATCAGACCCACTTCTGAAACTATAATCTGGAATACATATCGTAATTGGATACAGTCTCACAGGGATTTGCCGTTGCTAATTAACCAGTGGGCCAATGTGGTGCGCTGGGAAATGCGTACCCGTTTGTTTCTTCGTACAGCCGAATTCCTTTGGCAGGAAGGCCACACAGCACATGCAACCAAAGAAGAGGCCATTGAAGAAACGATTAAAATTATTAATGTTTACGCCAATTTTGCCGAAAACTACATGGCTGTTCCGGTAATAAAAGGGCTGAAATCGGAGAATGAACGGTTTGCCGGCGCAGTTGACACCTATTGCATTGAAGCCTTAATGCAGGATGGAAAAGCTTTACAGTCGGGTACCTCGCACTTTTTGGGCCAGAACTTTGCCAAAGCTTTTGATGTAAAATTCACAAACAAAGAAGGACGCGAAGAATTCGTTTGGGCTACTTCCTGGGGTGTTTCAACACGGTTGATGGGAGCGCTGATTATGGCTCATTCAGACGACAATGGGCTGGTGCTGCCTCCGAAGCTGGCACCCATTCAGGTAGTGATTGTTCCTATTTATAAGAAAGTAGAACAACTTACTGCCATTTCAGAAAAAGTGGACCAGATTGTGGCTGAACTGAAAACGAAGGGCATTTCAGTGAAATTTGATGACAGCGACAATAAAAAACCAGGTTGGAAATTTGCCGAATACGAACTGAAAGGCGTTCCGGTTCGTTTGGCCATGGGGCCGCGCGACCTGGAAAACGGAACCGTGGAAGTGGCCCGGCGCGATACGCTCGAAAAGAATGTAGTTGCTTTGGAAGGCATTACCGGTTATATTGAAAAACTTTTGGAAGATATTCAACAGGGAATTTATAATAAAGCACTTGATTTCCGGGCCCAAAAAACTAAAAAAGTGGATTCGTGGGAAGAATTTAAAAAAGTTATTAAAAATGAAGGAGGATTTGTTTCGGCACACTGGGACGGAACAGCGGAAACTGAAGACAAAATAAAAAGCGAAACAAAAGCAACTATCCGTTGTATTCCACTTGAAAATGAAATAGAAGAAGGGAAATGTATTTATTCAGGAAAACCTTCTAAACAACGGGTACTTTTCGCATTGGCCTATTAATTTCAGAAAAATATTATTTTGGGAAGCAGCTCTTTTGGGCTGCTTTCTTTTTAATATTCCGCCAGGAAATGTATTTTTAGTTCAAATTTAAATACGATGAACGAAAAAGAAATCAGGGCATCATTACTGGAAGCATTTGTTATCAAAACCACAATAAAACAGAAGGTTTACGCGAATACACTTCAATCATTTAAAATTTTGAAAAAAGTACTGAAAAGTCTGGAAAGAGATTATATTGGAATTATAAAAGAACAGGTTGACAATCAGTCGCTTCCGGTTTTCAGAGAACGTGGTCCTTTTGAAGTAGAATTTGAAATTGGCGGTGATTTACTCATTTTTAGCATGCACTCCAACGTATTTGAATTTGACAATAAAAGTCCTGTTTTTAAATCGAATTACATTCAGGATGATCCGCTTCGCTCTTATTGCGGAATGATTAATATTTATAATTTCCTTGCCGACTCATTCAAATACCATCGCGATAAAGATTTGGGGTATCTGGTAGCCCGGATTTTCATCAACAAGGACAACCATTTTTTTGTGGAAGGTAAACGCCAAACCGAAGAAAATGTGAAGAGCTTTGCCATTGACACCATTTCACCCGGAGTTTTGCGGCAAATTGTAGAAACTGCCATACGTTATTGTATTGAGTTTGATTTGCTGGTGCCTCCTTACGATGCGGTTAAACTGGCTACAGTTGAACAAATGCAGGAAAAAATTATCCATTCAAAAATGACTACCGGTAAACGACTGGGTTTTTCTTTTAATGCAGATGATGTGTGAAATGATTTTGCACTGCAATTTACCTGTGATTTACGGGTAACGTTCGCTGTTTTTTATCCTGAAACAGAATTGTGAAATTGGTTAATATTATAAATCTGTTTTTATTCCAGCTTTTTTACTGGCAGTGTTATCCAAAAAGTTGTTCCATTTTCCGGGGAGCTTTCAGCCCAAATTTTTCCGTTGTTTTTTTCCACTAAATCTTTACAAATAATCAGACCAAGGCCTGTACCCTTTTCCCCTTCGGTACCAAGACTCGTGTGGTTTTCATTGGGTTGAAAAAGTTGAGCCATTATTTCGGGGGCAATTCCAATTCCGGTATCTTTAATTCCAATAGCAACATGTTCAGGGAAGGATTGAGTAATTGCAGAGATTGTTCCTCCACGGTTTGTAAATTTGATTGCATTGGAAACAAGGTTTCGGATTATGGTAGTCATCATTTCATCATCAGCAAATACAACAGTATCAGGCGGGATGTTGTTTTTTAGGCGAATCTCTTTATGCAATGCATTTTGAATTAATTGTCCAAAGCATTTTTCAATGGTGAAATATAAAGCAATATTATGAGGAGAAACGGTTAAGATATTTCTTTGAGCCCGCGACCAGGTGAGCAAATTTTCAAGTAAATCATTTACTGTAACCGACGATTTATATATTAAATTGATGTATTGTTTTGTTTCCTGTTCTGAAAAATTTTTGAAATTCTGGTCGATTAGTTCCGAAAATCCCAGGATATTATTAATCGGGCCTTTTAAATCGTGGCCAATTATGGAAAAAAGTTTGTCTTTGGTGGCATTTGATTCCTTAAAACGTGCCTCACTTTCAAGCAAAGCCTGCTCAGCTTTTTTGTGTTCAGTGACATCTTTTGCCGTCGAAATAAGTCCATCAATTCTTCCGCTCGTATTTCGGTGCGGATAAAAATTCCACTCCAAAATTTTGCTTTCACCCGTGGGAATTATACCTTCATACAATAAAAAAATCGATTTCCCGCGCATGCATTTTTCCATGGCAGGTCGAATTTTACTGTCGAAATCATCAGAATTCCATAATTCACTCACCGTTTTTCCAATCACTTCTTCCGTTTCTTTCCCGAAAAATGTATTGAAAGCTGTGTTTACAAACACGTAACGGAAGTTTTTGTCGATAAATGAAGCTGTTTCTGAAATGGTATTCAGAATTTCTTTTTGGTAATGAAAATACCTGTTTTTTCCTTTTTTATTTGTTTGTTTCATAGTGAAACAGCAATGCAACTGTTTAAATTTCAATTAGCTGATTTAGGATTGACTCTTTTTTGTGTAAGTGGTTTCGTTTACAAAACCAGTTTTACTTTTTAATAATGGCCTTTTTGTTTTTAACTTAATTTTAATTTTTGATTTTTAATTTCGGCTAAATTTAAAAATGATTTTTTTTATAACCAAATGTTTATGAAATCAAACAGGTAAAGTCCCTAACTAATTTGAGTTGTAAAGCCACTTGCTTCTCCAAATGAATTCCCCGTGGAAAGCCGGATTTTAAATTTACTGCATGTAAAACGGAATTATGCTGTTAATGATAAATCCCTCATTTACAAAGGAAAATGGAATATAATTTTGTTGTTTTTCCCGAAAAAAAATTACCGGACAAAAATGTTTGTTGTAAATATAATAATTGCTTTTTTACAGATGATTTTTAGTCCAGTTTTTTCAATTGCAGGTAGAGTTCGTCCAACTGTTCTTTTGCTATTGGCGCGGGTGAGTCGTTCATTACATCCCTGCCCGAATTGTTTTTGGGGAATGCAATCACATCGCGGATGGAATCCAGGCCGGCAAACAGCGAAACCAGCCTGTCGAATCCAAATGCAATACCTGCGTGAGGCGGAGCACCATATTTAAAGGCGTTCATTAGAAATCCGAACTGCGCGTTGGCCTGTTCAGGAGTAAAGCCAAGAACATCAAACATTTTGGCCTGCAATTCCGAATC
>JAZBNQ010000174.1:0-3332 GCA_036350775.1 Mariniphaga sp. | reverse complement strand
CACTTCCATTCCCGGAAATTTTTTGTCGGTGTTGAACATCCTTCCAAACCCGATGGTGTGCGAGTTTTCAGCCCCGATTATTCCAATGCGGATGTTTTTTTGAGGCTGGTCAGCAAAGGCAGTTTTGGTGATAATTCCGGGAGCCACGGCAGCCAGTGCCATCCCTTTTCCGGTTGTTTTAATGAAATTTCGTCTTGAATTCATTCTGATAGTTTTATAATTTCATTTCCCATCCTTTTTCATACTCGCGCGACCAGAGTTTTTGGGCTTTTTTGTCGCCGATAATGTGGCCGTTTTCGGGATTGATTTCCAGCGAATGGCCCACGCGCTGGGCAATGTTTCCGAGCTGTACCAGCACTGTACTTTTGTGTCCCGAGTCGATGTCGGCCACCAAACTTTCTCCTGAAAGAATGTTGTTGAAAAAGTTGCGGATATGCAACGAATCGAGGTGGCTCGAAGGATTAGCCGCATCGCGCGGGTCAATTTCCTTGGTGTCTTTTACTTCTTTTACTACGTTGTTTTTCAGATCGAAAACTTTGTACTCGTTTCCGCCCGGAATAAAAAGACTTCCTTTTTCGCCATAAAAAATAACTCCAACCGAACTGCCTTCAATGGGTTTTCCGTTGCAGCTCCGGCCTTCCCAACTCATGGAAACACCTTCCTTAAAATCGAGGTTAATCACCTGCGTGTCGGGTGTTTCCCAGTCGTCGGAATAGTGGTAGCGTCCGCCGTTTGAACTCACTTTTACCGGGTAATCCACTCCGAATCCCCAGCGTAGCAGGTCGATCATGTGGGTGCCGTTGTTAAGCGCTTCGCCGGTTCCCCAGTGCCAGAACCAGTGCCAGTTGTAATGCACAATGTTATCTTTGTAATCTGTGCGCGGCGCTGGCCCCTGCCATAATTCCCAGTTAAGCCACTCGGGAACGTCCACTTTTTTACCCATACCAATGGGTCCGCGGTTATTGGTGTACCAGCCTTTTCCAAAATAAGGCCGCCCGATGATGCCGTTTTTCAGTTCCTGAATTCCTTCCACCACATTCGGATACGAACGGCGCTGGTTGCCCATTTGCACCGATTTTTTGTAGCGTTTGGCCGCTTCCACCAAAATTTCGCCTTCGCCTGGATTGTGGCTGCATGGTTTTTCAAGATAAACATGTTTACCTGCCTGCATAGCCAGCAGAGCTGCCGGGGCATGCCAGTGATCAGGCGCTGCAACTACCAGCAAATCCACATCCTTGCTTTCCAGCGACTTTCTGAAGTCCTCGAATCCCTGCGGTTTTTTGTTTTGTACTTTTTGTACACTGGCCGAACATTTTTCAACGGCACGTGAATCCACATCACAAACATGTACGACTTCACAGTTTTCCTGGAATGCAAAGTTCTGTGCCAGCGCATTGCCGCGCGAGTTGACTCCCATCACCGATGCCCGCAACATTTCGTTGGCGCCCATTATGCGCCGGTAGCTTTCAGCACTGAATCCGGGAAGCACACCGCCAACCATCAAACCGGCTGAAACGCCGGCCGATTTTTTAATAAAATCCCTTCTTGAATTGAAATTTTGATCCATACTATTTTTGTTTATTGATTGTTTTTTTCTCCGTTTTGAAAGTGCCTGTTAAAATTGACATAAAAACCGAGGTTTTCGCGGATAATAATATCCAGCGGCACGTGCTGGATTTTCTCCGGTTCTTTTTTCCATACAAAATAATCGAATAGAATTTGAATTGCTCTTTTCCCTTGTTGTACCGGACTTTGGGAGATGATAAAATCAATTCCACCGTTTTTCATGTGTTCAATGTTGTCTGGCACCAAATCGTAACCTACTATCCGGATATCCAACTCGTGATGGCGGTGAAACTCCGAAATCAGAAAAGCTTTTGAATTGGTAACAAAAGCACCTTTTATCGAAGGATTTTTAATATAGAATTTGGTGAGTTCGCGGAAAACTTCCTCTTTTTGGGTTGACTGGATGGTTAAGGTGTGAATGGTTTTATTTTCTTCCAGCCCGTTTTCCCTGAAATAATTGCCAAATCCTTCCTCCATCCGTTTGAGTGCCGAAGCATTTTCAAAGCCTTTTACCATATTCACCATAAGAATATCAGCTTTTTCCGGCAGAGCAGAATTGATTAGCCTGCCTGCAATGAAGGCGCTTTGTTTCACATCGGGGCCAATATAGGAAAGGCTTTGCCCGCCGGGGATATCTGCATCGATAAAAATATATGGAATGCCTTTTTTTCTTAGTTTTTCTGTGAAGAACTTACTTTCCTCAAGAAACAGAGGGGCAAGAACAACGCCATTGGGTTCTAATTCTGCAATTTTACCGGCCTGTTTTGTAAAGCTTTTCTCGTCGAAAAGGTCATAAAAAAAATATTCAGTAATAATTCCGTAATCTTTGAACTGTGCCGCAGCCATTTCAAGTCCATTCAGCGGCATGGTCCAGTAATGGCCCGGGTATGGAGCGGAGGGAATAAGCGCACAAATTGTAAATTGATTTCCAAGTGCAAGTGTGCGGGCCAGCATGTTGGGATTAAAGTTGAGCTTTTTGATTGCCTCTTCCACCTTCTTTCGCTTTTCGGGAGAAACCCGGCCGCGGTTATGAATAACCCGGTCGATGGTGCCCACCGAAACGTTGGCATAACGGGCTACATCCTGGATGGTTACTTTTTTGATTCGTTCCACCGGTTTTGCAGTTTAATTTCTTCAAATGTAAGAAAATGAATATCAATTTCAAATAAAAGTGTGGGCGCACACACAAAAATTCTTTCCGGGAGTTTAATCCATTTGTATTTTGCTATGAAAATAAACTATTTATCATTTTATCAGAAATAAAAAAAATGTTACTGAACAGAAAAATGTGTTCGCACACACCGTTTGGGTATTCAGCGGATTATTTGTTTTTTTGCATTCATTGTAATGAATACACAGATGTTTGTAAACAGTTTGTTGCTGGTTTTAGGTCTTGCGGTTTTAATTAAAGGTGCCGACTGGATGGTAAGCGGCGCATCGGCGCTGGCCAAAAAATACCATGTTTCGGATTTGGTTATTGGTTTAACCATTGTCGCTTTTGGAACATCGGCTCCGGAGCTGGTGGTGAATGTGATTGCCTCGTCGCACAATTTCAACGATATTGTTTTGGGAAATGTTTTGGGAAGCAACATCGCCAACCTTTTTTTAATTTTGGGGATTACCGGAATTATTTACCCGCTGGTGGTGCAATCGAGTACTACCTGGAAAGAGATTCCGCTTTCGCTGCTGGCAGTTTTGCTGCTGTTTTTGCTGGCCAACAACTTTTTCCTTTATGAAAATCCTGTGGTTTCCAGAATTGACGGGCT
>JAZBNQ010000173.1:0-6303 GCA_036350775.1 Mariniphaga sp. | reverse complement strand
TCGAGGAACCAGCGGTCGTGCGAAATAACCACAGCACAACCGGCAAAGTTTTCGAGGCCTTCTTCCAGCGCGCGCAACGTGTTCACGTCAATGTCGTTGGTAGGTTCGTCAAGCAGAAGTACATTCCCTTCCGATTTGAGTGCCAGCGCCAGGTGCAGCCGGTTGCGTTCACCTCCCGATAACACACCGCATTTTTTCTCCTGGTCGGCGCCGGTAAAGTTAAAGCGGGCCACGTAAGCTCGTGCATTTACCTGACGGTTGCCCAGCATAATGGTTTCCGTTCCGCCCGAAATCACCTGGAAGACAGTCTTTTCCGGATTTATTGCCTGATGGGTTTGATCCACGTAGCTGATTTTTACTGTATCGCCAATTTCTATTTCTCCTGAATCGGGTTCCAACTGATCCATAATTAGTTTGAACAAGGTGGTTTTTCCTGCGCCGTTTGGCCCGATGATACCGATGATTCCTGAACGAGGAAGTTTGAAACTCAGGTCTTCGAAAAGCAGGCGGTCGCCAAACCGTTTGGAAACCCCTTCCATTTCAATCACTTTGTCACCAAGCCGCGGTCCGTTCGGAATAAATATTTCCAGCTTTTCTTCCTTCTGTTTCACATCTTCGTTCACCATTTTGTCGTAGGCACTTAAACGGGCTTTCGATTTTGCCTGTCGTGCCCTGGGTGCCATGCGCACCCATTCCAGCTCGCGTTCCAGCGTTTTCCGGCGTTTTGAATGTCCTTTTTCTTCCAACTCCAGGCGTTTGGCTTTTTGTTCCAGCCACGAGGTGTAATTTCCTTTCCAGGGAATGCCTTGTCCACGGTCTAATTCCAGAATCCAGCCGGCCACATTGTCGAGGAAATAGCGGTCGTGGGTAATGCAAATAACGGTTCCTTTGTATTGGGCCAGGTGCATTTCCAGCCACTGGATACTTTCGGCGTCCAGATGGTTGGTAGGCTCGTCGAGCAGCAGTATATCCGGTTCCTGAAGCAGCAGGCGGCACAAGGCCACACGGCGTCGTTCCCCTCCGGAAAGTTCACTCACCGGCTGGTCGTTGGGCGGACATTGCAGTGCGTCCATGGCGCGTTCCAGGCGGCTGTCAAGGTTCCAGGCATCCAAATGGTCTATTTTTTCCTGCAATTTGGCTTGCTCTGCCATCAGTTTATCCATTTCGTCCGGGTTTTCATATACTTCCGGAAGCCCGAATTTCAGGTTGATTTCTTCGTAAGCGTTCATCACATCAACCACTTCCTGAACTCCTTCTTTCACCACTTCAATCACAGTTTTCGACTCGTCGAGGTGGGGTTCCTGTTCCAGCAGACCAACCGAATAGCCCGGTGCAAAAACCAGTTCGCCGTTAAAGTTTTTTTCAACTCCGGCTATGATTCGAAGTAATGTTGATTTTCCCGATCCGTTCAGCCCGATGATGCCGATTTTGGCGCCCAGGAAAAATGAAAGGGAAATGTCTTTGATGATGGTTTTATTGGGTGGGTAAGTTTTACTCACCTTATACATCGAAAAGATGATTTTTTTGTCGTCGGTCATTTCTGTTAAATTTTATTTGGGACAAAAATACAACAGATTATTAGATTTTAATCATTTTTGGGACTTTGGGTTTACGACAAATTCCACGATAAACCATCGAACAAACAATTTTTACATCGGCGCTTTAGCCCGGTGTTTAACCTTTTCGGAGTCTTTTTCGGCTATAGCATTTAATTCACTTAATTGCTGAAGCCGCGGTGTAAAATAGGGATTCCAACTTGTTTCGAAAAAAGTCAACAGGTAAAAAAGGTGAACCTTACAAACTCAGTTTTTTGACTGCTTCTTCGTAATCGAACTGTAAATCTTCGTGAAGCTTGGACCAGGCATTTTGTATAAGCTGAACCTGCCGCTGGTACACATTAAAAAGTACCCGGTTGTTTTTTAAACGGTATCCCATATTTCTCATTTTTTCGCAGAAATAGAGCCGCAGTTCAATTTCAGTTTGTTTTGAACCTGAAAAGCGGATGTATTTGTTTGTGGTTCGTAAAACTTTCCGAAGTGTTTTTTTGGCTAGATATAAACTGGTCCGGTTTAAACGGGTAAACTGTTCATCCATTTCTTCTTTTACCGATTCAATAAAAGCCTGTTCGTTTTGGGTTTCAAACAGGAGGTAGCTGAGCAGTTCCTTGTTTTCCTTTTTGTACTTAGCCAAACGAACAACCAGTTCCTGAAGCACATCGGGAGGAAGTATTTTGAGTTCCTTTTTTATGATGCTAAGCGAGGCTGTTTCCATCTAAAAAATTAACGTTTTACCGGCTTCCCGTCCACTTCAATCCAGTCGAGGCGCGAACAGGAGGCTGATTTCCCACCTGGCATCAAATCGGTAAAACCAATTTCCTCCACATTTGAAAGATCGGGATTTGAGGCCGGGCCAATTTCAGTTACACGGTCGATATCCAATTTGTACCAGTTGATGTCCTGAATGTTAAATTCTTTTATCCGCCAGTCTTTTGATGGGCCGTCAGAAAGGTCACTCACCAGCCAGGTTCCGTTAGCAAGTTTTATAGCAATCCTCAACTCCCTTAATCCGGCTTGTTTTGAGCGCCACCTGATTTTGGCAAACCCGGTTAAATCTACATTGTAGTCGTTGTGTTTTAGCGAAACCAGCCAGTTCCCCAAACAAAGGCCTGACCATACGTAAAACGGATCGTCAACCGGGCGTTCGTGGTTGCTTTTTTTCAGGCTGTCTTTACCGGCTCCGTATAGCTGAACAAGCAAATCCGGATTATCCACATGGTTTTGCGACAAGGGAATTTCCGGTGGTGTTTCTTTCCAGTCTTCCCGGAAAAATAAACCGGGCCGGTACGATTCCTGTGCAATAGCGATAAACGTTGAAAAAATCAAAACGAAAAAAATAAATGCCTTGGTTTTCATTATATTAGAGTTATTTATTATAACAGAGCTTCAATTTTAGCCAGCAATTCTTCTTTTTTTACAGGTTTGGTAACATAATCATCGCAGCCGGCCTCCAGCGCTTTTACATTGTCACCCGATAAAGCGTATGCTGATTGTGCAATAATCGGGATGTTTCTGTTCATTTCTTTGATTTGCCTGGTTGCTTCATAACCATCCATTACAGGCATTTTTAAATCCATCAGAATTAAGTCAATATCCGGATTTTCACGAAACATTTGCACTGCCATTTTCCCGTTAACAGCATAAAGTAAATTGTATTTTTCTTTTGAAAGATAGACTTGTAACAGTATAGAACTGGTTTCGTCGTCTTCCACTATAAGAATGGTATTTTCTTCAGTATGAATCGCTTTTTCAGTCATGAGAAAATTTTTGTAATGATATAAATATTTCCAAAGAAAGCACAAAAATAATGAAATAAACCGGGATGGCTGATAACAAATTTGTTACATTCGTCATCTGAAATAATTATATCTGATAAGCCGTAACCGTGAACAGAAACGACGAAAAGGAATATTGGGAACTTATTTGGGAGAAATTCAGGACTGGCGATCGCCGTGCTTTCGAAACCATTTACAGTGAATTTGTGGATGCCCTGTTTGCCTATGGCATGAAAATGACACCTCACCGTGCGCTGGTGGAAGACGCCATTCAGGATACTTTTCTCGATGTTTATAATTATGGCAGTCGGTTACGAAATCCGGGTTCGCTGGAATTCTACCTTTACAAAACCCTTAAACGCATTATTATCAGAAAGCTGAAAGAGAAATACCGGTTCACTCACGTCGATGACTTTGTAGCTCAGTTCGACCTCAAATTTCCATTGGAAGAATCGGAACTGGAAGAACTGGAAGGACAAACCGGAATGTTAAAAGACGAATTAGAAAAACTGGACGCAAAAAAACGTGAACTGCTGTTTCTGAAATTCAACAGTGGCCTTACGTATAATGAAATTGGAGAACTGCTCCACTGCAAACCCGATACCGTTAAAAAGCAGGTACACCGGATTTTAAAGCTCCTCCGTGGAAAACTGGGAGAGGATTTTCTGGAATTGTTTGTGATGTTTGTCAGGAAGTGAAGAGGGAAGAGGTGATTTGTGGAGATTGGTTGAGATTGAAGGAGGTGAATACAGAACTGATAAATGCGTGAATGCGTAAAGGATTGAATGCATGAATGAAAGATTGAGATTTACAGAGATTTTTTATGATTTGCAGAGATTGATGGTGATTTGTTTTAGTGTCATTTATTCAATCAAAAGGACCAAAAGCACCGATATTTTGCAATAAAGTTGTTCAGAACGCATCCCCTTCTGGCTGGCAGGTTGTTAGGAAAAACGATTTAAAGTGTGGACTATGAATTTCCCCTCCTTTTTGTCAAGGAGGGGAAAGTTCCGCATTTGCGGAACAGGGGTGGTTGTTTACTTCTCATTTCTCCTTTTGAATACAGCAATGAGCTATCAGATTTTTATAACGGTCAAGCCACGTAGTGATTCCTTCGGAAGGGGACGAAGCCAGGATGAAACCCAGTTGGTTGTTCGAAGCGCATCCCCCTTGGCTGGGATGATGCCTTGAAAAACGATTTTTTTCCCAAAGGGGGAATTTAAGGGGGATTCAGAACTGTCTGACATGGATTTTTTGACCACAATACAGGAAATAAAAATATCAAATTCTTTTCAACTCTTCTTAAACAATTGTCAAACCATTTAACCAACCTCAAACGATTGTCGAATAACCATCAAACCTTATCGAACAAATTCAAACAACATCAAATAACCATCGAACGAAGGCAGACAGTTTTGAACAATTTAAAACCAATTCAAACATTGGTCGAACTCTTTTTGAACTACTATCGAACTATTTCAAACTATATCAAACCATTTCAAACTCCTTTCCCCATCTCAATACTTTGTACTTAATACTCCCTACTAATTCCAAAAACATGTTCTACAACACATAAATTTTTGTCCCCTTTTCCGTCCCTCCTTCCTCTTATGTGCAGAAATCGGACAAAACTGATAAAAATAAATTGAATTAAACCGGATGAACATTTACGACCGCATCATAGAAAACCCGCTGTTTTTCAAATGGATATTTCACCCGTCTCCTGAAATTAATGCATACTGGAACCATTACCTGGAGAACAATACCGAACATGCAGCGAAAATCATCGAATTAAAAGCACAGATTGAAATACACCTCAAATACGAGGAAAAAAAGCTTACCGAAACAGAGAAAATGGCTTTGGCCAAACGCATTGTGCGCATGCTGGAACGCACCGATCGCAAACGCAGCCGTACCCGTTTTATTCGCGCTGCCATGCGTTATGCCGCTATTTCGTTTTTCTTTTTAATCATAGGTGGTAGTTTAGTTTACCTGTACATGGAAAGCAGGCAGCCGGAATTTGTAATAGAAAATGCCGTGCTGCCTGCCCAGGTACAGGAGCCCTTGCTTATCCTGGGCGACCGCGGGCAAGTTGTATTGAATCAGGGCGAATCGCGGCTGGAATATGCTGAAGATGGTGAAATTCTGCTTAACAATGAGGAAACCATACATGGCGACTCGGGAAATGGTGTTCCCGACATGAATACGGTTGTTATTCCTTACGGAAGCCGCTCCAACATTACCCTTGCCGATGGCACCAACGTTTGGCTCAATGCCGGCAGCCGCTTAATCTATCCCTCCCGTTTTGTGGACAAAACCCGCGAGGTGTATCTTTCCGGCGAAGCGTTTTTTGATGTGCAGAAAAACGAAAAGCAACCCTTTGTGGTTAAAACCACCGATGTATTGGTAGAAGTGCTGGGCACCCGGTTCAATGTAACAGCCTATCCGGAAGATTTTGCCGTGCAAACCGTTCTGGCTGAAGGCAATGTGGAAATAAAAAGTGTTTCCGCAGGCCGGCGGGAAAAAGGAGTTTTGTTAGAAGAAGGCGAACTGGCTTACTTCAATAAAAAAACACATGAAACCCGCACCCAAAGGGTGGATGTTACTGAATACACACTATGGACAGAAGGATTGTTCAACTTCAGCAACACCGATTTGAACCGCATTACCAAAAAACTGGAACGGTTTTACAACATCCAGTTCCAGTACGACGACCCATTCAAAGGGGGCATCCAGGTTTCAGGGAAACTCGATGTAACCAAAGAGCGCAGCGAAGTGTTTCAGTACCTGGAACGTTTGACAGGTTTACAAATTATGGAAATAAACGAAAGGCACTATGTAATCAAGTAAAAATAAAAACCCGGAAGGTGGTGGCACACCCGCCGGGTTCAATTCAATAAATACCAAATAAATTTTAGTATTCATTCTAAACGTTACAAAATTATGAAAATTATTTGTTTAACCGGTTTCCC
>JAZBNQ010000172.1:0-5911 GCA_036350775.1 Mariniphaga sp. | reverse complement strand
CGGGAGGGAATTAAAACCGGACGGCTGGTTTCGGGAATAATGCTGCTTTAAACGGCATTTTAAAATTTCTTAAATTGCAGCTCACTTCTTTCTGTTTTAGGCAAAACAACTATCTTCGCATCAATTAACCGTTTACAAAAGTTTCGGAAGAAAGAAAACAGAATCAAATGAAAGAATACAAATTCGTTAACAAGCTGACAGGCTGGGTTGTATTCCTGGTTTCAGCCGTTGTTTATTTAATGACTATTGAACCAACCACCAGTTTCTGGGATTGCGGAGAATTTATAACCACCTCGTTTAAGCTTGAAGTTGGCCATCCACCCGGGGCACCTGTTTTTATGGTATTCGGACGGTTTTTTACGCTGTTTGGTGGCCCCGAAAATGCGGCAAAAATGGTAAACATTATGTCAGCTCTGGCCAGTGCATTTACTATTTTATTTTTATTCTGGACCATCACTCACCTGGCATTTAAACTGGTTGCAAGTGCTGAAAAAGTTACCAGGGGAAATATGGTTTCCATTATGGCAGCCGGAGCAGTTGGGTCACTGGCATACACGTTTTCCGATACATTTTGGTTTTCGGCAGTTGAAGGCGAGGTTTACGCTTTTTCGTCCATGCTTACAGCAATTGTTTTCTGGGCCATTTTAAAATGGGAAAATATTGCTGACAAGCCTTATGCAAACCGCTGGCTGATATTTATTGCCTACATTATTGGTTTGTCAATCGGAGTTCACCTGCTCAATTTACTGGCCATTCCGGCCATTGTTTTCGTTTATTATTTCAGAAAATATGAGGTAACCCGTAACGGAATTATTTGGGCACTTGTGGCCTCAGTGGTTCTTTTGGGTGTGCTTATGTATGGAATTATTCCGGGAGTTGTAACCGTTGCATCCTGGTTCGAGTTATTGTTTGTGAACGGATTTGGCTTACCGTTTAAATCCGGAGCACTTATTTATATTGCATTACTCATTGCCGCAATTGTGTATGGTATTCATTATACCTTGAAGAAAAAAATGGTTTTGTGGAATTCTATTATTGCCGGATTTACTGTTATTTTAATAGGGTATTCATCGTTTGCTTTAATTATTATCCGGTCGGCAGCAGAACCACCCATGGATCAGAATAGCCCAAACGATATGTTTTCATTGCTGTATTACCTGAACCGCGAACAGTATGGCCAGCGTCCTCTTTTTTACGGGCAGTATTACAATTCGCCGTTAAATCCTCAGGAACGATACAAAGAGGGCAAGCCTATTTATTCTCAGATTGACGGAAAATACGTTGAAACCGACAGGCGTGTAATTCCAAATTACGACGAAAAATTCAAAACACTTTTCCCACGCATGTGGAGCAGCATGGATCCTTCACATGCACAGGATTATCAGCAGTGGGGAAATATTAAAGGAACAAGAATACAGCACCGAAATGAATCGGGACAAACCGAAACCATTGTAAAACCTACCATGGGTGAAAATCTGCGGTTCTTTTTCAGGTATCAGGTGGGACACATGTATTTCCGTTATTTTATGTGGAATTTTGCAGGACGGCAAAACGATATTCAGGGACATGGCGGCACTTTATACGGAAACTGGCTAAGTGGTGTTAAGTTTATTGATGAAGCACGTTTGGGAGACCAGGATAATTTACCCGACCGGTTTGCCAATAACAAAGCCCGGAATACCTATTACTTTCTGCCTCTTTTGCTTGGTTTGCTTGGCGTTTTCTTTCAATACAATAAGGGAACTGAAGGTAAAAAAGGATTGTGGGTGGTATTTCTCATGTTTTTTATGACCGGTTTGGCCATTGTTTTTTACCTGAATCAGTATCCGCATCAGCCACGTGAACGTGACTATGCTTACGCGGGTTCTTTCTATGCATTTGCTATTTGGATTGGACTTGGTGTTCTGGCCATTTCCGAGGGGTTGAAAAAAATTATGCCTGAAACTGTTTCTGGTGGAATTGCCGGTCTGGCAACTCTTGCATTGGTGCCGGGAATTATGGCTGTCCAAAACTGGGATGATCACGACCGTTCCGGGCGCTACACCGCGCGCGATTTGGGTGCAAATTATCTGAAGACCTGTCAGCCAAACGGAATTATCTTTACCAACGGCGACAACGATACTTTCCCGCTTTGGTATAACCAGGAAGTGGAAGGAGTGCGAACCGATGTCAGGGTTTGCAACCTGAGCTACCTGCAAACCGACTGGTACATCAACCAGATGAAAAGGCAGGCTTACGAATCGGATCCCATGCCATTTTCAATGACAGAAGATCAATACAGGCAGGGGACCCGCGATATTGTTTACCTGATGGATAATCCAAGGATTACAAGGGAAACCATTGGCCTGAAAGAAGCCGTTAATTTTATTGCTGATGATAACCCGGCTACCAAACTTCAGCAGGCCGACAATGCACCGTATCTGCCTAAAAAAGTGTTGTCCTTTAAAGTGGACAAAGAGGCCGTGATAAAAAATAAAGTAGTCAGACCGCAGGATTATGACAAAATTGTTGATACCATTACCATCGATCTTTCAGACCGGAATTATCTTCCGAAAGATGAAATGATGATACTTGACCTGCTGGCCACCAATAACTGGGAACGCCCCATCTACTGGGCAATTACTGTGGGAAGCAGTAAATACATGAACCTTCAGGACTATTTCCAGGTGGAAGGATTTGGTTACCGTTTTGTACCCATTAAAGGGGAATCTTCTGCCGACCGGTTATCGTTTGGAACAGTTGCCACAGATTTGATGTACGATAATCTGATGAATAAATTTGAATACGGCAATATGAACGATCCTTCAGTTTATATCGATGAAAACAATTCACGGATGATGACCAATATCCGGAATAGTTTTAACCGGCTTGCAACAGGTTTAATTGCCGAAGGGAAAAAGGATTCGGCTATTACTGTAATCGACCGCTGTTTCGAATTAATTCCACAAAATATAGTTCCGTATGAATTTTTCTCGCTTGGGTTGATTGAAAACTACTACATGGCCGATGCACCGGAAAAAGGCAGGGAAAAAGTTCAGGAAGCATTTGAATCATTTAACGATGAACTTGGTTATTTCCTCTCTTTAAACAGAAAGTTTTTACAAACGCAGAGTATAAACGAAGAAATTCAGCGAAACCTGTTCTATCTGCAACGTATTGAGCGTATTGCGCAGACTTATGGCGATGCTGAATTGTCGCAGCAAATTGGCGAGGCCATGCAAAAACATTTTGAAACGTATAACGCTATTTGAGAATGAATATTCTGGTAATTGGATCCGGTGGTCGGGAACACGCACTGGGTTGGAAAATAAAACAAAGTAAAAAAGCAGAGAACCTGTATTTTGCTCCCGGAAATGCCGGAACCTCAGAGCTAGGTACCAACATTGAAGTTGGATTCAGCGATTTTCAGGGGCTGAAAAATGCTGTGCTTGAAAATCAAATTCATCTGGTTGTGGTTGGGCCAGAAGTTCCGCTCGTGGATGGCGTACACGATTTTTTTGCCGGCGATCCTGAATTAAAAAATATAAAATTAGTTGGCCCGAAAAAAGTGGGTGCACAACTGGAAGGCAGTAAGGATTTTGCCAAAGATTTTATGATGCGGCACAATATTCCAACTGCCCGCTATTTTTCTGTAACAAAAAATAACCTGGACGAAGGATTGGAATTTCTTGGTTCATTACCTGCGCCATACGTTTTAAAGGCCGATGGACTGGCTGCCGGAAAAGGGGTGTTGATTATTGATGATTTGGATGAAGCGCAAAATGTACTGCGCGAAATGCTTGAAGGAAAATTCGGGCAGGCCAGCAGCAAGGTAGTTATCGAAGAGTTTTTAAGCGGGGTGGAGGTTTCGGTTTTTGCGATTACCGATGGAAAAGACTATAAAATTCTGCCCGAAGCCAAAGATTACAAACGTATTGGCGAAAGTGATACCGGTCTGAATACCGGTGGCATGGGGGCCATTTCTCCCGTTCCTTTTGCAACCGAAGAATTTATGGGAAAAGTGGAATCCCGCATTATTGTTCCCACAATCAACGGTTTGCAGGTTGATCGAATAGAATATAACGGATTTATATTCTTCGGGTTAATTAATGTAAACGGCGATCCGTTTGTAATTGAATACAATGTGCGATTGGGCGATCCGGAAACAGAGGCTGTTTTGCTGCGGGTAAAATCCGATATGGTGGAATTGCTCGAAGGGGCTGCCGATGGAACTCTTGCAGAAAAAGAAGTTGAATTTGATGAGCGAACCGCTGTTACCGTTATGCTGGTTTCAGGTGGCTATCCGGGAAGTTATGACAAGGGGAAAGCAATTACCGGCCTGGACCGGGTTGCAAACAGTACTGTTTTTCATGCAGGCACAAAAATGCAGGCAAACAACTTGGTTACCAATGGCGGAAGGGTTTTGGCGGTGAGTTCCCTTGGAGAAAATAGGACAGAGGCATTGGCAACTTCATACAGAAATGCAGAACTGATTCAGTTTGAAAAAAAATATTACCGAAAAGATTTAGGTTTCGACCTGTAATATGTTACTGAAAATTTTAAAATCGAATCGTGCAGTAAATTTTTTCCTGTTCCCCCTTTTGGGAATTCTCTTTTGGTTGAAAAGTCTGGTTTCTCCCCGGGTATATCCTTTTTACAGCGGGGAAACGGATAATATACTTTACAAACCCATTCATAACCTGGCCATTGAAATTCCAATCCTGCAAATAATTATTCCACTTATTCTGATTATTGGGATGGCCCTAATTATGCTCCAGCTTAATAACAGGTACAACATCATTCGTATCAGGACTATGCTGCCCGCACCTCTTTTTATTTTAGTCGTAAGTGGTTTTTCCGATTTACATGCACTGCATCCGGTGTATTTTGCTGCATTTTTTGTGCTTCTGGCTATTTACAGGCTTTTCAGTGCATTCGATGAAGTAAAACCCTATTCTCCCGCTTTCGATTCAGGCTTTTTTCTGGGGGTGGCATCCCTTTTCTATTTGAATGTTTTTCTTTTGTTCCCCGCATTTTTAATTGGTTTGGGAGTGCTCACGCGGGAACCGCGGTGGCGCGAATATACCGTTGGATTTATTGGTTTTGTGCTGCCTTTTATTTTTGCTTTCAGTTTTGTTTTTGTTTGGGGAAATGTTTCTGAATTGCTGGAAACACTTGAGTTGAATATCACAACAAAAGTTGGAAACATTAAATCGAATCTGCCGGTTTTGGGTTACCTTACATTTATGCTCATTTTGGTTTTACTCGGAAGTTTTAAAATTTTGCAGCAATACGACACCAAAAAAGTAAGCACGCGGAAATATTTTATTGTACTTTTTCTCGTGTTTTTGTTTTTGATGTTCAGTTTTATTCTGGTTCCTGCCACTTCAATCGAAATATTTGTAATTGCTGCCATTCCGTTAACTTTTTTGCTGGCCAATTTTTTCGTTTTTCTGAAAAGCCGGTTTTGGGGAGAATTTTGGTTTTCGTTGTTGCTGATTGCTGTTCTTGTAATGGAAATGTTAGCCTGATTCGGAATGAACAAACAAAAACCAACACTGGCCATTTACGGAATACAGGATCGCGAAGAATATGAACACCCGTTTTATGTGCACGACCATAACCTGGCATTCATGGAAAACGGTGAGGTTAAATGGTTTTTGCAGCAGGAACGGATTTCAAGGCGAAAACGCGACAATTCGCTCCATCTTCATTTAAAAGAAATTCTGAAAGAAAAGAAGCTTTTAGCAGGCGATTACGATTTGGTTTTTGTGGATAACGTAGTAGGTCGTACCTTTCTTACCCGGCAGGGCGATGTTCGTTTTGAAGCTCCGTTAAACCGGAAATTGGAAACAGGCCTGGAAAGAGGAAAATGCTGGTGGTTTGGCCGGGAAAAAGAAGCCTGGGTGCTGAATCATGAACTGGCGCACAT
>JAZBNQ010000171.1:0-6904 GCA_036350775.1 Mariniphaga sp. | reverse complement strand
GTTCTCCATCGAACCAACGATACCTTTAACCCGGTGTTGCAGGTTCAGTCCGGCTGCATTTTGGTTGAACAGATCGATGAAAGCGGGGAAGAGGTCAATCCCGGTAATTTGTCCCGGTGCATGCTGAGCCAGCACCATGGTCTGCCCGCCGGTGCCGCAGCCAATGTCGGCAATGCGCGATTCAGAAGTCAAATTCCCGATAAAACTTAGTGCTTTTAACGTAACTTCCGGACTGCCCGGACCCTGTCTTTCAATGGCAGAATAATATTCGCAGATTAAGTCGAAATCGAATTCGTGGATGGATTTATTTTCGTTACTCATGATGTTTAAATTGTTAATTTACAGTAGTTTCAGCGTTGCAAAAATAGGGATTTTTCTTTTAAAAAGAAGTTCAGTTCAAAAGAAAATCCATAAAATTAATTCCGTTAAGAATAAATGGTACTAACATTTTACAGCCATTAATTTGGTTTCTGAAATGCTTTGGGAAAAAAATTACCAACAGGTATGGGTTGTATATACAAACATAAATGAAAGTATTACTGAAAAGCACAATATGCTTAACTTTACATTTTTATTTAATTCAAATGGCAGTTGCAATACAAATATCACCGAATAGTTCGCTTTATGTAAAAGATCCTCAGGCTTCAACTACAGGGCGGAAAATTTTGAGCCACACGATTTATTTAATGCAGGAAACAGGCTTTGAAAAATTCACGTTCAAGAAACTGGCAAAACGTATAGGCGCGAGTGAAATTACGATTTACAGGTATTTTGAGAACAAGCAAAAGCTATTGCTGTACCTGCTGAGCTGGTATTGGGAATGGGTAAAATATTCGATTATATTTAATACACAGAATATTACAGATCCCGAAGAGAAACTTAAACTGGCAATTCGCACCGTAATTGACAGTCGAAAAAGAAATTCGCTGGTGGATTACATTGACGAAGAAAAACTTTATGAACTTGTTGTTGAAGAATCCGAAAAAGCGTATCACACCAAACGGGTAGATGAAGAAAACAAAATGGGCCTGTTTTTAACACTCAAGTCGCTAAAAGCCGAGTTTTCTTCAATTCTTCTGGAAATCAATGCCAAATATCCTTATCCGAATTCGCTTGCCAGCACCATTCTCGAAATGTCTGCCAGTCTCAGGTTCTATGCCAATCACCTTCCTTCTATGTCAGACATTAAAACAATTTCAACTATCGACGAAGACCTTGCTGCATACTTGGAATCTCTTGCCTTTGCAGCTTTAAAAACGAATCTCCCCGGTTAAAGTGTTACCATTTTTATTTAAGGGAAAGGGTAAACCATTTCCTTAAAAATGTATGTAAGCATTAATATTTTGTTAGTAATACAAACATTTTTTATAGCAGGCTGTTATTTAGCTGAAATAAAAATTAATTACTCATGCTAAAAAAATGAAATGCCATGAAAAAAATGATTGAAATTTTAAATGTTGGAAGAACATCCTGGAGAGGCCGGTTTAAAGTTGGAACCGCTGTTGTGTTTATAATGGCCGGAGTTGTTTTAACTTCATGTACCCCGCAAAAACCAAAGGATGCAGGAAATGACGCTGTGGTAAAATCCGAAACGGTAACACAAACCAGCGAATCTCAGGCTAACATTACTCCTGAACAGGCAATATCCATGCTGAAGGAGGGGAATGAGCGCTTTACCAGCGAAACTATGGTTAACCGCGACCTGATTGCCCAGGTAAAACAAACCGGTAGTGGTCAGTATCCGTTTGCGGCTATTGTGAGTTGCATCGATTCCCGGATTCCAACCGAAATCGTTTTTGACCAGGGAGTTGGTGATATTTTTAATGCGCGTATTGCCGGCAATTTTGTGAATACCGACATTCTTGGCAGTCTTGAGTTTGCCACAAAAGTGGCCGGCTCGAAAGCAATAGTTGTAATGGGGCATACCGAATGTGGTGCGGTGAAAGGTGCCTGCGATCATGTGGAATTGGGAAACCTTACATCTACGCTGGCCAATATTTTACCGGCTGTTGAAGGTGTTACCGAAATCACTGAAAACAGGACATCGAAAAATGCAGAATTCGTGCAAAAAGTTAGCGATTTGAATGTAGAACTGACCATTAAGAAAATTACATCGGATAGTGAGATTTTGAATGAGATGTATCAAAACGGAGAGATTGCCATTGTTGGAGCCATGTATGACGTTCATACCGGTAAAGTAACATTCATGGAATAAAGAGGTAAAAACATGAAGAAAATTCTGGCACTGTTTATTGGACTTTTATCAACTGTTTCAGCATTTTCACAAATCGATGAAGATCAGGCCGGAGCGTGGTACATGTATTTCTTCAACGGGAAATTTGGTGAAAGCAAATTCGGTTTTCAGGGAGATATTCAATACAGGAACTGGAATCTGGCGGGCGATTTGGAGCAACTCTTGCTTCGCGGTGGACTCACTTTCCAGCCAGCCAACTCCGGCGCTGTGTTTACCTTAGGATATGGAAATATCGCCTCCGGCGTTATGGGAGATGATGACACCAACAGTCTGGAACACCGGATTTATCAGGAAGTGTTGTTGCCCCATAATCCGCTGAAAAGAATTTTCCTGACACACCGGTACCGCTACGAGCAAAGATTTGTTGAAAACCAGGATTTCAGAACCAGATACAGGTATTCATTATTCATGAATGTGCCGTTGAACAAGGAAAAGGTTGAAAAACAGGCTTTATATTTCGCTTTTTATAATGAGCTTTTTATAAACGGACAACGGGATATTGGCAACGGGAATAAAGTGGAGATTTTCGACAGGAACAGAACCTATTTCGGACTGGGTTACGGAATTTCGGAAAAATTGAGAATGCAGGCCGGATGGATGAGCCAAAATACCGAGAACTGGTCGAAAGGACAATTTCAATTGAGTTTGCATCACAGAATTTTCTGAAATTAAATACTTTATAAATCAAACCCGCCCGAAGAAATACGGTGCGGGTTTTTGTTAACATTTTTTTCCTTAAAGCATGGCCTCGGGTTTTCCTAATGAACATCCGTGCCAACAACCCCGCAAAACAATAAAAATTTCAACCAACTGCTTGTTTTAAAATAAAAAGAATTTTTGTTTTAATTCATTGTCTTTTTTTCATTTATCAAGAGGTCTTTAAATGAATTCAAATATGCTTATATTTGAAAAAAAATTGTCATGCAAACAATTCGGTTAAGGGTAAATGATAGTATTTTTCAGCCGTTAATGTGGTTTCTCAAACGTTTCGGCAAAAATGAAATTGAAGTCATTAACGAAAATGAGGAGTACCTTTCAGTTCAGGAATACCTCAAAAAAGAACTTGAAAACATTGAAAACGGAACAGCAGAATTTGTAAATTTCAATGAACTCGACCAGGAACTTGAAGCCACCATCCGGAAATATGAAGATTAAAGTACTCAAATCGTTTAAAGAGAAATTGAATCATCAAATGGAGTACATTGCCCGGGATAAACCAAATGCAGCCCGAAAATTCAAAACGGATATTTTACAGCGGATAAAGGAGCTACCTCAAATGCCATATAAAAACAGAAAATCAATTTATTTTGACAGGGATGACATTCGCGATTTGATTTACAAAGGATATACAGTAGTGTATAAAATAAACAGGAAAGAAGATTCAATAGAAGTTTTTGGTTTTACAAAATATGAAAACAATCCGTTTGTGGATTAACCCCGTTAAACAATAAAAATTTCAACCAACTTCTTGCTTAAAAACAAAAAGATTTTTAGTTTTAGTGCTTTGAAACTGAAACAAAAAACCGTTTGAACAAATCACCCGACATAGCATCCTGGAAAGCATTTGGCAAGAACCCTGAAGTTTTTGAAGAAAGATTTATGCAAAACAAAAAGTGTCGGTGTAAAGCATAAAATAATTAGGAGTGGAAGTAGTTTTGGTTAAGGAAATCGTTAGATGTTATAAAAAAGGGAAATTAATGCTGGCCCGCTAAAAAGACCAAAGTGAATGATAAAAAAAGAAAAAATAAAAGAAATAGGATTTCTTTTGAATAAATTTCAAGAAAGAAATTTAGATTATGCTAGACTACCTAAATGTAGTTTTTTTTTAGGAGCCGGTTGTTCAAAAAGTTCTGGAATTCTTACAAGTTGGGAAATAATTGAAAAACTTAGGAAACTATGGTATTTGAACAATTTTACTAATTGTATGGAATTTAAAATTAGTGATTTTGAAATCAATGAGTCCAGTTTTAAAGAAATTGAAGATGATTTTCAAGTAAAGTATCTTGAACAAGAAACTACACTAAAAAAAAGGGTGAAAAATGCACTAACTGATTTTAGAAAAAATCCTCCTGTTTATCTGAAAATGTACTTAGAAACTGCAAAAGATAATGAAATAATAGAGAATATATTTAATGATTTGCTTTATGGCTTTTGGTTTGAAACCTACTCTGAAAATCCAAGAGAAAGACAAAAACTAATTGAATATTTAATTGATTTAAAAGAACCTTCAGGTGCCTATCTTCTTTTTTCTCATCTAATTGCTAACAGTAAGATAACTAACATTTTTACAACGAATTTCGATGACTTGTTATATGATTCATTAATTAGGTATACAGATATTAAACCTAAAGTATATTCACACAATGAAGTTGCACAGTTTATAAATACTTATAGCTCAAGACCAAACATTATCAAATTACATGGTGATTTTTTATTTGAAAATATTAAAAACACCAAACCAGAAACAAGCTTACTATGGTCAAATATGGAAAATAAGTTCCAAGAAGCATTAAAATCATTTGATCTTATTGTTGTTGGTTATAACGGTGCTGATGACTCGATAATGAACACGTTGGCGAAACTTAAAGAAATCCATTATGGATTATTATGGTGCGGTCAAAATGCTGATTCTTTAAATTGGAGAGTGACTGAATTCATCAATAATACTCCAAATTCCTATTTTATTGAGATTAAATCATTTGAATTTTTGGTTTTTGAATTATATAATTTATTTAAAACGGAAATTAATATTCCTGATTTTATTTCAAATGCAGAAAAGAAAGAAAAAGAAATATTTGATTTCATTTCAGACTTTAAATCTGACCTAAATGAAGATTTGTCGCTAGATATTAGTGACAAAGAGAATATAAATAATACATTAGAAATTGTTTTAGATAGAAATAGCTTCTTTAAAGTAGCTGAACTTAGCACCGATGAGCAGTTCCAGTTTATTCAAAAGCTAAGAATTGATGGAATAAGTAGAACATTAAAAAATATTTACTCACATATCAGTTGGGAAAATGCTCAAGAATTATACAAAGAACTTGACGAAAATGGATTTTTCCAAAGAAAACTAAAAGAAGCCTCAATTCAACACGCTTCTAATGCTCTTTCAAATTTGAAGAAAATTGATTTTGAAAGGACTAAAGCAATTTTAGATTCCATTGATAATTCTGTCATTCAAAAAAAAATTGAAGAAGCATCACCAGAGGATTTATACTCAGGAATAAATGAACTTAAAGCTATTAGTCCATTAAAAATTGAGAAAATATTAACAGAACGAAATTTCCTCCCTACTAAAATAGACTTTGAAAAACAAGATTTGAGACACATCACATATACACTTAAAACAGTTTCAAGAGACCAAGGAATTGATTTATTAATTTCAAGGAGTGATGATTTGCTTGAAAAGTTAAATTCTGAGGAAATAAAAGAAATTGTTTTGTTTTTCGACACTATATCAGATTTATATTACAAAGAGTGTAGAACATTATTTGAATCATTGGACAGTGAAAAATTACGTACTAAAATAGAGAAACAAGACTTGTCACTTTTAAGTATTACAATTCGAGTTTTTAATCAGATTAATAAAGAATTAACAAAGGTAATCGTAAGTCAACTGGATAATAATCAGTTGGTTTCAAGATTAAATGAAACTAATTTATTATCATTAAAATCGATACTTTTTACATTGAAAGATGTGGACTTAAAATTGGCTAAAAAACTTTTTGATTTAGTTTCTGATGAAGAATTATACAAAAAATTTAATCATGCCGAATTATTAAATATTGCCGAATCAGCCGAATATCTAGCGAAAATAGATACATATCGCATAAAAAGGATTATTCACAGATTCAATTCTCAAACTTTAACTGCAAAAATTAATAACGAGAACTTTTCATACCAACAATTTGGAAATGCTATGTCGAAATTAATTGTTTTTGATTTTGACAATATATGTAAAAGTGCTAGAGATGCAAATTCCGATAGATTATCTGATTTAATATCTTCAACATTAAATAAAACTGGGGAACAAGTATTTTTGCATTTTGTGCCAACATATTTTAAGGTTGACAGGGAACTATTTAGCAAGATTATTCAAAAAGCTAGTCAAGAGTATATTGACAATATTTTAAAATGGTCTAAGATCGACTTATATACAGTAAATCTGCCTTATTTAAAGCGAATTTTCGATAATAATAATATGAAGAAAGAATCCGAATTTGTTTCATATATAATATCGAATAATCAAGAAAGGTTTAATAAGAAAATAAGAAAAAAATGGAAAAAGTATTAGGTACAATTGATTAAATCAAGGGAGAGACGGTACGCCAACCAAAGCTCTTTTAATCCAACCATCCCTCCAAAGGTTTAACACCATACTTGCGGATCTCGACCTTGGTTATTCACCAGTTTCTAAAAAAATCAATATAACATTCCCATCTCTTTAAATAAAACACTTCCCCGTCCTTTTTTGCCTTTTCCTTTTTGCCATGTGGGCAAAATGAGCTATTTTCAGCGCCTTTAAAGAAAAGCGAAAATGAAAAAAATATATGCGTTTATCACGTCTTTGCCGTTTATGTCGTTTTTGTTTTTAACGCTGGCTTTTTCCATGGCCATTGCCACGTTTGTGGAGAGCAGTTACGGCAC
>JAZBNQ010000170.1:0-3386 GCA_036350775.1 Mariniphaga sp. | reverse complement strand
CCTCTATATTAAAATTGATGAATCCACACTGCATGGCATTACTGCGATGTTCCTCAACCGTGTCAATATCTCTTATCGACCAGCCGTTCAACCAGTCGTGGAGCAGTTTTTCACCATCCGGGGTTAAAGGCCTTTCGTTTCTGAAATAATCAGCAATAATCAAACGTCCGCCGGGTTTCAACAGACGGTAAGCTTCTTTATAAAAATTAATTTTGGGGTCGGCATGGCACACACTTTCGCAGGCCCAGATAAGTGTAAATGATTCATCGGGAAAAGAAGTGCGGGTGTAATCCTGTTCAAAAAACAACACCCTGTTTTGAACATTACTTACCCGCGCGTTTTTTTGCGCTTTTTTTACCTGATGCGGCACCAGTGTGATGCCCGTAACCTGCACCTTGTAGTTTTCGGCAAGCCACACTGAACTTCCTCCCTGGCCACATCCGGCATCGAGAATAACATCCCCCTCTTTAACACCTATTTTCTGTGCCATTACTTTGTTCAGGTTGAGCAGTGCTTCGTGGTGTGTTTTTACTTCATTGTCGTAATACCCAAAGTGCACCGACCTGTTTTTTTTTCCGAACCACAGGAACTTATAATCAAGCCGCGTAGCATCGTAATAGCTTACAATCGATTTTTTGTATTCAAGATCCATAGCCATTTTTAACCTTTTAACGCCCAGTTATCCTGCAATGTGGCCGGAATACGGAATCCCGATTCTTTTCCTTTTCTGAAGTGGAGAGATAAAACTGCAACCATTATCCCGCCAAAAATTTTCATCAATTCCACAATCATTTCTTCCTCAAGTTCCTCAACCGGTTCGCCCGTTGAATCATCATGAAGTATGCTGTGCATTTTGTCGAGATGAAGATCAATGAGGTGAGTGCCATTTTTGTTCAAACCAAAAAGGCTCATAATCAGGAAAATCAATTTTGCAATCAAACCCATTTTTTCCTGCTTCGGTTTGAGTTCTTCTTTTTTGTTTTTCAAAGTATTGTGATATTCTTTCACCTGCTCATGAAAGTGCTGTTTCAAAACTTTCTTGTGTTTTTCTTTTTCTTCATCTGAAGAGGGCGAAACAAAAAGTTCTGGATGTGTTGCAGCGTAAGATGGCCCCAGCATCCGTTCAAAACAATCCGGAAACTGCTCGTCGGCCAGCATGGTTTTCATAAGCAGCAAGATAAGTTTTTCGGGCATGTGAAAATGTTTCAGTGTTTCAACCAGCGCTTTGGCAAGGGCAATTCCCGAATGTGTTTCGTCTTTAAACAAATGGGCGTAAACCGCATGCTGCAGTGTCCACGCCTCGTCAACGGTTTTACAAATCAATTCGTCCTGTACCCCCATAATTTTGCCTATTGTTTTCCAGGTATGAAACCAGGCCTTTTGTTCTTCAATACTTAACGATAAACCCAGCATCGACATCCCTTTAAAAAATTCAAGGGAAAAAACCTGGTTGGTGGCAATTAAATCTTCCTGACTGATGGGATTGCCCCATTCACCGTTCCATTTTTCGCCCGTTTTTTTTGAATCCAAAATCACATGCCGCATGGCCGAGTGCATTATTCTTACTTTCAATGCAGTAAGGATTCCCCGGTGTTTGTGTTCCCACCAGTTTTTGTCCATTACATCGAAAACAAACTGTGCGGTTTCGAAAATGCGTCGTTGTGCATGTGTTTCAAGCAGTTTGGTCATGCGCAGCACATTGGCAGGTTTTTCAGCCATGTAAGTGTAAGGCAACGCCCTGAAAAACAAAATGAAAATAAAATCCATGCCTTTTCTTTTCCATATCTCATGGGCCTGGTTAAAGAGCCTGATATCTTCGGCAGTAAACTGACGGGTGAGTTCTTTTTGAACAAAGTCGTGCATGGGTTCCGGGAGTTCTGAAGAAACAAAATCGTCGTTTTTGGCCATTCCCTTTAAAATTGAAGTTAAATGTTTCATGTCGTACGATTCGAAAACCGAAGCAACAGCATCGTCAGCAGGTTTATCCATCACTTGCCGGAGTGTTTCAAGATCAATTCCGTTCCATACAAATTGCGGTGTAGTTTTTTCCATTTTACAAGATTTATTTTTATTTAAAACAAAAAGAGAATTTTATCTTATATTGAGTTTTGCTATTAATTGAAATTACATGGTACAATCTATTTTTTTAATGCGGAAACGATTTTTGCTTCTTAATACCATTCAATAACACACTATCAGTCAAATAGTTTAAACCCTGAAAAGAAAGTTTGATTTGGTGTTGATACAGTGATAATTTTTCACACAAAATTGAACTTTTGAACTTTTTAAAATAACATTTGATTATAACAGCCGACGGGCTTTCTACCGTGAATTTTGACCTTATTTTATTAAGAAAAATGGCTAAAATCAAATAATTACTTTTCCTTTTTGTAAATTCCACAATTAAAAAAATTTCCATATCTTCAACCCCTGAGAAGTATTTTTTACCTTAAATCAACAATAATGAGAAGAGTAGTTTCCTCGCTGTTTTTTTTGTTAATCCTTTCCATTTCAGTATCCGGGCAAACTTTTCCGGTGCACCTGAACTCCGTTGGGTTTTTACCGAATTACAAAAAAACGGCAGCCATTCCTCAGCAATGCAAAACCTTTAAAGTAATGGATGCAGAAAACGGAAAAGAGGTTTTCTCCGGAAACACATCCGGTCCCGAATTCCAAAAGGATGTAAATCAAAATGTTTGGACTGCCGATTTTTCGGCCCTGAAAACCCCGGGAAAATATTACCTCGAAGTCCCGGGTGTGGGCAAATCACCTGAATTTGAAATTGCAGATGACGTATTCAATTTTGCTGCCAAAACCAGCTATCGTGCATTTTATTTGTGGCGTTGCGGCATGGCGGTTCGTGGTGAATACGATGGCAAAGTATATGAAACTGAAGCCTGTCACCTGAACGATGGATATGAAGATTATATCGGAAATCCCGGCTCCCAACGCGACGGTACCGGTGGCTGGCACGATGCCGGCGACCACGGCAAATACATTGTAAATGCAGGTGTTACCCTGGGTGTGTTGTTTTATGCCTGGGATCATTTTAAGGAAAACCTGGAAAAAATAGATTATGATCTACCTGAAACTGCTCAAGGGTTTCCGGAATTTCTTAAAGAGTTGAAATGGGAAACCGACTGGGTGCTGAAAATGCAATACCCCGACGGCTCGGGCAGGGTATCCCACAAACTCACACGTACCAACTTTTCCGGATTTATTATGCCACAGGACGACCACGAAAAACGCTATTTCACCGAATGGAGTTCAGCTGCCACTGCCGATTTTGTGGCCATGATGGCAATGGCTGCCAGGTATTTTAAACCGTATGATGCAGCGTACGCGCAAAAATGCCTCGATGCAGCCTGGGTAAGCTACCGGTTTTT
>JAZBNQ010000169.1:0-3570 GCA_036350775.1 Mariniphaga sp. | reverse complement strand
TTTATCGAAATATTCCCGGAGATATTGCACCCTGTTCCGGTCTTTTTCATAAACAACCAGGTTTAACGACGAGCCTGCCAAAAGCCCTTCAATGAGTTTAACGTCCCCGCCACCCAGTACAAGTCCGTAACCTTGGTCGATGCCCGTTGCCCGGATCATTTTTTTAGATTCATCTGTTTCTGAATAAACTGCCGGTTTCTTTTCTGCGATAATTTTCACCGTTTCCACCGGCTTTTCTCCAAATACCAAAATGGTTCCGTCGCCGGTTACCGCAATCAGTTTGCCGTTTGCAGCAACCAGCCGTTCTACATTTTTCCCGGTGTTGAAACTCCAGGATACTTGCGGAACTTGCCCCGGCAGGAGTTTAAGCGCTTTTACCCCCGAACTGTCAGCGGCAAAAAGACAATCTCCGGCTTTAATCAGGTCGTTTGTTGCAGAAATAGCTGAAATCCACAGGGTGTCCAATTTTTTGTCTGCATTGAGTAGTGCGGCCCATATTTTCTTTCCTGAAAAATAGAATGTGTTTCCGTCGATAACCGGGTATTCTCCCGCGGCGGAAATGCGTTCGCCTGTATCCGAATCGTACATCCAGGTTACCCTTTTGCGGTGATGGTTAAAAAAGACCTTGTCGTTGGCAAAGGTAAACGCGCCCCCGGTTTTTCCGCTTTCAGAAAGTTTGTAATAAAGCTCTTCCCCGGTTTTCAGGTCGAAAGCAGCCGGCACGGAACGGCCACCGGCAACCAGCAGTTTTTCCCCGCTGATGGTAAAAGCGCCCTGCGGCGCCACGTGAGCAAAAGCAGGCGAACGGTGAGGCTGTAATATGTAATTGCTGCCGGTGCCTTCGTTTTTCCAAATGATATCGCCGGTTGCAGCATCGAGCGCATAAATAAAGGTTCCCATTAAAGGAAAAATACTGGCCGCAGTGTAAAGCATATCGTCCTTTATCACAATCCCGCCCCGTGCCGGCCACATGGAAATGAGCCGTTTGTTACCCAGCAGTTTATTTTCCGAGGGGGCAAGCAACCTTTTCCAGACCAAAGCACCGCTTTCGGAATCGAGACAATAGCAATACCCGTCGTCGCCGGTAAAAAAGAGTTTTCCTTTGTTAAAAGCCAATGGCAACCTCACCGGCCCGTCGGCATAGAAACTCCAGAGTTCCGTGCCCGTATCCACATCGAGTGCAACTACTTTATCCTGGTCGTTGAACCCGATAAATAGTTTATTTCCGGCCACAACCGGTTCAAAAGTCTGATCGAATTTCATCAGGTCCCGGTTCAATGGATCGTCCCACACGGGTTCCCTGGGGGAATAATTCACCTGCCACTGCAGGTAAAGTTCTTCGGGCAGTTGTTCGGGGGTATTGCCCGAACGGTTGTAATCGTACCGCCACATGGGCCAGTCGGTACTGCCACAAACTGAAAAACCAGTGATTAAAAGGATTAAAAATGAGATGAATCCGGCCAATTGATGCTTCATGGTTGTGTTGATATAAAAATCAATAAAATGGTTTGCGCTAAAATTAAGAAATTATGGGGAGGGTGCAAAGTTGCCTGAATATTCTTATATCAAAAAAACAAAATAAATTTGCAAAAACAAAAACACTGTTGTATTTCAGCAACTTATTTGCAAAAACACTATTGTACTTTAACACAAAAGAGATATTTTATAATAAATACAGCACCTTCAATTTATATCAATAGTATTTATTCAATAAATATTATCGCGATGCTGTCGCTTTCTGTGCTGTTTAACCCTTTCAGGATTTGAATTTTAAAATATCCCGGCACGAAATTTCCCCTCCTTTAACGAATGTTGCCATGGAGTTGAATGTTGTAAAAAGGAGGGGATGGCTGAAGTCCTGACAGATAGAAAATCATTTTGCGTTATCTTTTAGACGAAGCCGGGGTGGTCAAACCAAAAAAAAACTGCTTTTCCTCTCCCGTTTCTAACAAATAAAAGCCTTATCCTAACTTCCCCGAACCGCAGAAAAACGGGTTACCCCACCAGCCGAAAAACCTTATTCACCTGATTCATTCCAAAGGCCAACGGAAAAGGTTAATAAAGTTGGGGTTCAAAGGAGCGCAAAATGCTATGAAGGTTAACGACAGGGAATAAGGTTTAAATGGCAAAGACAGACCGGAAAAGTTTTTCAATTTCCCGTTTGCTTCTTAACAAAAAGTTACTTAGTTTTAAACCGTTAAAACTTAAATAAAACCGGCTTAATCAATAGCATGAACAACGATAACCCGATTTTAAACAGTCCTTACGAGGAGCCGGAATGGCACTATAGGAACGTCAATGATGACATTTTAAGTTTTGTTCATTTTAATTCAAAAAAATGAAGTACTATATTGGAAATACTGATATAGACTGGTATAGATTCTTAAAAAGAAGAAATCCGGAGGATGTAAATTTTTGGCAGCCAGGTGGAACAATTCGATTTAAAGCCATCGAAACGGGTTCTCCGTTTTTATTCAAATTGAAAAGCCCGATAAACAAAATTGCTGGCATTGGTTTTTTTACTTCACATTCAATTTTGCCCATAAAATTTGCATGGGAAGTGTTCAGAGAAAGAAATGGAACTGATAATTTTATCGATTTTTATTCGAAAATCAAAAATTACAGAAACAATTCAAATTCAATAGAAAAAAATCCAAATATTGGTTGTATTGTCTTAACCAATCCCATTTTCTTTGAAGAAGAGGATTGGATAATTATACCCAATAACTGGTCTAAAAATATTGTCCAGGGCAAAACTTATAACACACAAGATAAAGCGGATAAACTTTATTGGGAACAAATTGAAAGAATTTTGAAAAAATATTCTGCAAGTCAATTTTCGGAAGCAATACAGGAGCCTGTTCCTGAGTACGGTAAATATCTTACGAAGGTACGGATTGGGCAAGGAGCATTCCGGGTTCTTGTTACAGATGCTTATAAACGACGATGTGCCATCAGCGGAGAAAAAACACTTCCGGTATTGGAAGCTGCACATATAAAGCCTTATGCTGCTTCAGGCATTAACACAACCAATAATGGATTGTTATTACGAGCTGATTTGCACAAATTATTTGACACAGGTTATATTACAATAACAGACCAATATAATATTGAGATAAGCAGAAAGATTAAGGAAGAATTTGAAAACGGAAGAGACTATTATAAATTTCATGGAAGACCAATGATTTCTTTACCTCAAAATATGATTGATCTTCCTAAGAGAGATTATTTAATCTGGCACAATGAAAATGTTTTTAATGGTTAGCATAATATCTTAAATTCAATAACAATAAATAATGTTATCAAATGTGCGGAATGATTTTAGACAACCTCTAGGGGTTCCGCTCCCACCCCATTGAAATCAAGCACCCCAATCAAAAGATTGCAGTAAGGGTAGTCAGCCAGTTCGGGGAGGAGAGCACGAAGGTGGTGGGGATGAAAGGTTGAAACCGGAACAGAAATGAAAAAACCGGACATCGGGTGAGAGACCGTTCAATTGTTTTTTTTAAGTTTGTATCAAAGAAACAGAAAAATGAGAATAGAAAGTGTAAATAATGAAATAAAACTGAC
>JAZBNQ010000168.1:0-8138 GCA_036350775.1 Mariniphaga sp. | reverse complement strand
GTTTTACCAAACCGTTGAAAACCGTGATAAAGTACGTAATTTTTTCATCAATTACCAGGACCGCCTGATGTATGGCACCGACATTATTGACCGGGGCCAGGAAAAAGAGGCTTTTCAAAACCGGATGCACCAAACCTGGCTGAACGACTGGGAATATTTGGTTACCGACAACAAAATGGCCAGCAGTCTGATTGATGGAGAGTTCCATGGATTGAAACTCCCCAAAGAGGTGGTGGATAAAATCTATTCAGCCAATGTTAAAAGGTGGTACAGATTTAATTAAGGTTACCACTTTATTAGAACGATGAGCTTCAATATAACGCAGAAAGTTGAATGAAGTGCATCCATCATTTTAAAAGAGGGTGGTCCGTCAGTTGACGGAAGGCCGGAGGATTATTGAATTTCCTGCTAACTTATCGACATGGTTTGCCCCCTTCTACAACTCAATCGGTACCCCATTGTAAAAATCGAGTATTTTTGCCCTGAAGATATACTCGTACCTGGCCTGCAGTAATTCCGATTGTGCCACGGTCAGGTAATTTTTACTCTGGTTATATTCCACCGTGTTCATCATTCCCACATTAAATTTTTCTTCGGCATAACGGAAAGCTTCTTCTGTTGATTTTACTGCTTTTTCACTCGAAATATATCTGTTGAGTGCTGCCAGTGCATTAGTGTAAGCCTGTTCAATGTCTTTGCGTAAAACATTTCGCGCAGTTTGAAGCCGGTATTCGTAATCGGTAATTTGCAGTTTGGCGTTTGAAATGCCGTTTTTTACCTGGAAGCGGTTGAAAATGGGAATATTCAGGTTGAACCCAAAACCATACCTGCTGTTGCTTTTTAATTGTTCACTGAATGAACGCTGGTCGAATTCGCTGTTTAAAATATTGAAATACTGGTTGTTGTAGCTTGCTCCCAAACTAAGAGTGGGGTAATTGTAACCTTTGGCAATATCCAATTGTCGCCGGGCACTTTCCACCCGCAGTTGTGCAGCTTTTATTTCAGGTCTCACATGCATGGCATTTTGAAAAACGTCGAATGAATTGGCCATGGTAACATTGGCTTTTATTTCCGGCAACTTTGGTTTTTCGATGGTAAAACTTTTTTCCACGGGCAGTTCCAACAACTGGAAAAGGTTGAGATAAGCGAGTTGCACCCGGTTCTGGTCGTTCACCAGTTGCAACTCTTCACGTGCCAGTTGTGCTTCAATTTCGAGCAGGGAACCGCGGGCAAGGCTACCTGCATCCACCAGTTTTTGAGTTCGATCAATTTGTTGTTTGGTCACTTCAAGCTGGGCTTCTGAAATCATTGTCAGTTCTTCGGCAAAAAGAATTTCGAGGTACGATGCGGCTATGTTCAGAATTAAATCGTCTTTGGCTTTCTGCATTTCTTGCATGGCCGCCTGTAAATCGAGTTGGTTTTGTTTCACTGTATTTTGTAAGGTGAACCCGTTAAAAACGGTAATGCTTGATTGAAGGTATCCGTTTAATTGCGTAGAGTTTACATTTTCGTAAACATTGTCGTTGTTTAATGAACGGCCGAAGCTGTAATTGTTTGAAGCACCGGCATTTAAATTGGGCAGCCTGTCAGACTTAGCCTGGTTAACCAGGTTTTCGTTATACTGCGCATTTAATCCCTGCTGTTTTATCTGGATGTTGTTTTCCAGCGCATAATCAACACATTCCTGCAGCGACCAGGTATTTTGGGCTGATAATACCGTTGCTGAAAACATGCAAAAAATTCCGGTAAAAAGTGCAATTGTCTTGTTCATTTTTATTTTGTTTTAAATCAGGCTAAATTAATAATTCAAACCATTTGACCTGAATTATCCCTGGTTTGTTTTTTCAGCTTTCAGTTTTTTCGGATCGATTTTCTCCCCTTTAACTTTATCGTCTTTTTTCAATCCTGTTGTAATTTCAATATTGATACCATCTGACAGTCCGGTTTGCACAAACCGTTTTTCAAACTGCTGTTCTGTGGTTGTCTGAACTTCAACAAACGACGAGTCGTTTTCAAATTTCAGCAAGCCTTCAGGAATAACCAGAACACTGTCGCGACGGTCGAGCACAATGTTGGCATTTGCACTGTAGCCGGCACGTATAAACTGTCCTTCCTGCAATTTTACGCTTGCTTTTATTTCAAACTGAATGGCGCCGTTTTCTTCTACCCCTTTGGGTGAAATATATTCCAATGCAGCCTGAAATTTCTCTTTTTCAATGGCGCCAATTTCCAGTTCAATAGGCATTCCTGAACTTATTTTTCCAACTTCGGTTTCATCCACTTTTCCTTCAAAAATCATATCGTTCATGTTGGCCACGGTTGCAATGGTGGTGCCGTCGTTAAAAGTGTTCGACTGGATAACCGAGTTGCCCACTTTTACCGGAACATCCAGCACAGTACCTGTTATGGTTGAACGCACAAGCGTATTAGTAGTGGTTTCTGCCTTTTTTGTTACACCGTTTTTAATTAATTCGAGGTTATTTTCTGCAGCGGTGAGTTCTTCCTTGGATGAATCGTAAGCTACTTTGGCATTTTTATATTCTTCGTATGAAATCACATTTTTATCGAACAGGCCCTGCTGCCGCTCGAAATCGTTTTTGGCATCTTCAAAATTGATTTTTGCCCGGTTCAATCGGGTTTCAGCCGAGTTGAGTGTAACCATATCCGGAATAATTTTGATGCGGGCAACCACCTGGTCTTTTTCCACTTTGTCGCCGGCTTCCACAAAAAGTTCGTCAATAATTCCCGAAACCTGCGGTTTAATTTCTATTTCGAACCGCGGGACCACCGAACCGGTGGCTACAGTTTTTTTCAATACATTGCTTACAAACGGATTTTTCGTTTCGAAAACATCCGGTTTCTTTTTCGATTTGTTATAGAGGAAAAACAGGGTTCCCCCGAACGCCCCGATTAAAATTACAATTCCTAAAATTCTAAATACTTTTTTCATCTCATTATTATTTAATTGTTTTCAATGGTATTCGATGGAATTCGCCATACAACGAATTTACTTTTAATGAATTTAGCTGATGGCTCATTTCATGGCATTTGTTTTTATTGTTTTGTTTTCTGTTTTATTTTTCTTCTCTGATGGCATCAATGGGTTTAATTTTTATGGCTCTGCGTGCGGGAATCATTCCGGCAAAAATTCCGGCAAAAACCAATACAGTTAAGGCTGAAACCGCCATTTTAAAGCTGACCTCGGGCCGCCGGAAAAACATTTCATCGGTTCCCGTATCCAGCGCCATGCTTAGCAATTCAAGCAAGCCAACGCCCAATGTAAGGCCAATGTATCCTGCTAAAACGGTTAGAAAAACACTTTCCATTACAATGTGTAGCATCACTTTTCCTGGCGTGGCGCCAATGGCACGCTGAATACCAATTTCCTGTGTGCGCTCCCTAATGATAACCATCATGATATTACTCACACCAATGATTCCGGCCAGCAAGGTTCCAATTCCCACAATCCAGGTCAGGATTTGAATGCCGCTAAACAGGGCATTGTATTTTTTCCATTCCACTTCGATGTTAAAAGAACCAATGGCTTGCAAATCGTCCGGTGCAATGTGATGCCGGCTTTTTAGTAATTCCTTTAACCGTTCTTCGAGCCTGCTAACAGGAACGCCGGGTTTTGATGTTACGGAGAAAAAGTGTACCACATCGCCCATGTTGTAGGTGCGTTGCATGGTGGTGAACGGAATCATGATGGCTTCGTTTTTTTGTCCGCCGCCAATATTGATACGGGTTTCCGGATTAACCACACCCACCACCTGAAAATAAACTCCGTTAATTTTCAGGTATTCGCCAATGGGGTCTTCGTCATTTTCAAACATCACTTCGGCAACACGTTCACCAATAATACATACTTTTCGGTTTTGCATGATGTCGATTTCATTTAGCAATCGTCCTTTTATTGGAGTCCACGGGTCGATCTTATAAAAATCGGGATAATCGCCGTAAATGTTAAATGCACCTGTTTTAATGCCCCGTACAGTGTTGTCACCTCCATAGGTATTGGGCCCGAAAAGCCTGGGCGAAAGGTATTCCACATCGTTAAGATTTGCCCGGATATACTGCATGTCTGCATTTTTATAATCCCACCTTCTTCCCCGCTGAAATCCTTCATGAGGTTTGCTGGTGCGCTCTGTCCAGAAAAAGGCCGAATTGGTGGCAAAGGCTTTTATGCCGTCCATAATACCGTTCTCAAGTGCCCGGCCTGCCCCTGACATTATAATGAGCATAAATATTCCCCAAAACACCCCGAAGGCTGTCATGAAGCTGCGCATCCTGTTCTTTTTCAGCGCATCTATTATCTCTTTCCAAAGGTCTAAATCAAACATCTCAGTTTAAAGTTTCGAGTTTAAAGTTTAAAGTTCCGAGTTCCATGTTCATGACTGTTTTCATTTTTTTACTAATCTGCTGTTTTTTTTCTGAAGCCCTCTCCCTGGGAGTCCCGATAGCTATCGGTTGGGAGGGGCTCCTCTCTATTCATCCCTCAGTGCTTCAATGGGTTTTATACGGGCGGCACGTTTTGCCGGAATGTAACCTGCAATGGCACCTGCAAAGACAAGCAGCAAAGTGGCAGTTACCGCAATATTCAAATCAACCGTGGGATTTCGAAAAATCATGTCGCCGTTCCCTCCGTTTGAAGCAGCCGATGCGGCAAACTGCTGTTCCACAAAAAAATTTAGTCCTTCCATGAGACCGGTACCCAGAACAAGGCCAATATAACCGGCGATGGTGGTAATCAGAATCGACTCCAGCAAAACCAGTCCAACTACAGAAGCGGGGCTTGCGCCAATGGCTTTACGAATGCCGATTTCCTTGGTGCGTTCTTTTACTACAATCAGCATAATGTTGCTTACGCCAACCACCCCGGCAATGAGCGTTCCGGCACCAATTATCCAGATGAATATTTTAATGGCTTCGAAAATGCGCATGGTTTGCAGGTAGTTTTCAAGTTTGTTGTACGAACCCAATGCAGCGCGGTCTGTTGCATCAAATTTGTGCTTGCGTGCCAGCGTTCCACGAACGCGGTCTTCTATTGCTTTACTTTCCTCAATGGAGTTAGCGTTTATGGTAAGTGCGAAATTGTGCAAGCGGTTGGCACCATTAAATACTTTCTGTCCGGTAGTTACAGGAATATAGGCATTGCGGTGACGGGTACCGCCGCCTTCAAGGCAAATTCCCACAACTTTAAATGGAACGTTGTTAATTTTCACATATTCGCCAATGGCTTCTTGATCTTTGAACAAAGCGTCGTAAATATCTTTACCCAAAACTACCGATTTGCGCGTTTCTCTTAAATCCACTTGATTAATGAAGCGCCCTTTGGTAATTTCAATTGATTCCACTTCCTTTAATTCAGGATGGCAGGTTATGGCGGTGTATTCGCCAAATTCGTTTCCGTAAGCAAACCTATTTCCCGAAATAAAATACCTGCCCGAGGTGTGTTCAATACCATCCAGCTCTTTTATCAGATCATAGTCAGCGTTGGTGAACTGAATTTGCCGGTTTTCTTTCATGCCCTGGTAGGGAATGCTGGTGCGACCGCTCCAAAGCCACATGGCGTTAACAGCATCACGCATAAAATTTTGCGCTACTCCGTTGCTTAATCCGTTTCCGGCGCCAAGCAAAATCATAAGCATAAAAATTCCCCAGGCCACCGAAAAACCGGTGAGAAAGGTGCGCATTTTATTTTTTTTGATGGTGGCAAATATCTCCTGCCATTTGTCGATGTCGAACATGCTGTAAATTGTTTAAAGTTTAAAGTTCAGAGTTCAAAGTATGATATTCTTCCTACTTCCAACTTCAGTCTTTGTGCTTCGAGCTTCCCGCTTCTTCACGCGATTTCCAGCTCTTTCTGGTACTGGTGTTTCCACTCTTTCAGTTCGCCGTTTTTAATTATCTCAGAAATTACCCCGTCTTTCAGCCGGATTATTTTATGGGTCATGGCGGCAATGTCGTGCTCATGTGTCACAATTACTACTGTAATACCGTCGTCGTTAATTTCTTTCAGAATTTCCATCACTTCGTACGATGTGCTGGAATCGAGCGCGCCGGTGGGCTCGTCGGCCACAATAATTTTTGGTTGGGTAATTAGCGACCGGGCAATGGCTACCCGCTGTTTTTGTCCACCCGAGAGCTCATTGGGCATGTGCGTGGCCCATGACAGTAGTCCCAGTTTCTCGAGGTATTCCAATGCAATTTTATTGCGTTTTTTACGGTTAATCTTCTGGTAGTAAAGGGGCAATGCCACGTTTTCCATTGCATTTTTGAACGAAATCAGGTTGAACGATTGAAAAACAAATCCCAGCAGTTCGTTACGCAAACGGGCAGCCTGCTTTTCCGACATGTTTTTTATGAGGGTGCCGTTAAGGTAATACGAACCTTCGTCGTAGTTGTCGAGAATTCCCAGAATATTTAAAAGTGTCGATTTTCCTGAACCGGAAGAGCCCATTATGGATACAAATTCACCCTGTTCAATTTTTAAATCGATGCCTTTGAGTACATGCAACGAATTGCTGCCATTACCATACGATTTGTGTACATTGTTTAAACGAATCATAGCTTTTCTGTTTTCATTGTCAGTATAAAAATCCCTGTTTTCTTTACAATTTGCTCAATTTATTCGACCAACAACCTGATTTTTTATGTGAAAAACCGTTTTTTTCGGTTTTGGCCATCTGAGGCAAATGATGTTTTCTGTTTTCTTTGTTTTGTAAGACGCCTAAGCCGGGTGGCAAGTTACATTGGGATTTAAAAATTTACATTTATTTTTACCACATGGGATTCAAATCAATAACATTAAAACTGCCAACGGGGTATTCCGAACAGCAACTCCGGTACCGGATTGGTAAAATGTTGCGCATCCGCAATTTTTCATTTCAGGTGGAACACAAAAGTCTGGATGCCCGGCATAAACCGAAGGTTTCGTGGCAGTTGAGGGTGGGAGTGAGTTCACCTGAAATGAGGGAAGGAGAACAGCCGCAACAAAAAACACTGGAAGTTCCGTTTAAAAAGCGGCCATTCCCGGTTGTGGTGGTGGGCAGCGGACCTGCCGGATTTTTTGCGGCGCTGGTGCTTCAAAAAGCCGGGTTCCAGGTTACGCTTATTGAACGCGGTTCGGAGGTAAAAATCCGCAGCCGGGCGATTTCCCATTTCGAAAACACCGGTTTTTTCGATCCAAAAAACAACTATTCCTTTGGTGAAGGCGGAGCCGGCACATTTTCCGACGGAAAACTGACCTCGCGTTCCAAACATATTTCACAGGAGAAACAATTTATCATTTCAAATTACATAAAAGCCGGGGCGCCGGAAGAAATTGCTTACCTGGCCCATCCGCACCTGGGAACCGACAATCTGCGGAAAATTGTAAAAAACCTGCGACTACACTTTGAAGATTTGGGCGGGCAGGTACTTTTTGAGACGATGATGGAAGACATCACCGTAAAAAGCGGGAAAGTTACAGAAGTGGTTACCTCACGGGGCATTTTACCAGTGGGTGCGCTGTTTATCGCTCCCGGACATTCGGCATTCGAAACCTACCGGATGCTGATGCGGCGAGGTGTTCCGTTCCGAACCAAAAATTTTGCCATTGGCAGCCGGATGGAACACTGGCAGGAAATCATTAACCTGGCGCAGTGGGGGCACGAAAAACTGCCGGGATTAAAAGCGGCCGAGTACCGGCTGACTTCACCTGCCGACGGCAACCATCCGGTTTTTTCCTTTTGCATGTGTCCTGGCGGAACAGTGGTGCCAGCAGCGGCCTATCCCGAAACCAACATTGTAAACGGCATGAGCTACTACCGCCGAAACGGCCGGTTTGCCAACGCGGCCTGCGTGGCCGGAGTGCATCCCGACGAGCTGGCCGGAAAAACCGTTTCGCCTTTGGAAGCGCTCGAAATGGTTGAGAATCTGGAAAGCGCTTTTTATCAACATACCGGGAATTACCGCGCCCCGGCGTGCAGCATTGCCGGGTTTTTGAAAAATCAGAATAAAAAATCGTCATTTGAAAGCAGTTACCCACTGGGACTGGTGGCAGCACCTTTGTGGGAACTGCTGCCGGAAACCGTTGTGAAATCGATGCAGGCTGGTCTGGCTGATTTTATCCGCAAAATAAAAGGGTTTGAAACCGG
>JAZBNQ010000167.1:0-2224 GCA_036350775.1 Mariniphaga sp. | reverse complement strand
GGGCGGTGCAATTTTAAAGTCGATGTCGAGCGAAGTGAGTTCGAGCATGGCGCGAATGATTTCTGCAGAACTGATGTTTTCGGCACAGAAAATAATTTCATCGATGCGGTTGATGCGGACAATTTCGTTCAGCTGCCCAAGTGAACCAATATATTGTTCACCCCGGTCGGTTTCGTCAATGGAAATGAATCCTGAGAATTCAGATTTAATGCGGGTTTGCTGAAGAATTTCCCTTACACGTGTAGCTTCTTCCGGATGGCCGGCAATGGCAATTTTTTTGGAACGTTTAATGTTGAGTCCAAATGCCTTCCATTTCATTTTATGAAAAACAAGCCGGTAAATTATAAGCAGCAAAGCGGCCCAAACGGAGCCCAGTAAAATCAATGCCCTTGAAAACCGGTATTCTTCGTCAACCAGTGAATATGCCAGTAAAATGGCTATGGTTCCCCATAAAATTCCTCTGGCTACATGCAGCAGGTTCACTGGTTTTTTATATCCTCCGGAAAAGAAAATGGCTACAAGCCAGAAAAAAATGTAAACAGGAACCACCCATTGTAAAAATCCGGGTGGATAATAGCCGGGTTCGTAGCGGACGTTTTCCCAAATTGGCGTTAATAAAAAAAAACCGGCGTAAATAAAAACTGCGTCAAGAAAAGGCAGAAAGAAACGGTCGATTACTCTTTTGATTACAGACAAAAGCGCCCGAAACCAGATGGCAAGATTGAGCAGCAAAGAAAACGCATTTGCCTTTCCTCCTGAAAAATGTTTTTGCGCGAAAATAATCATCGCCTTGTAAAACACTTTCACATAATTCAGCGATCCTTTTTTTGTGCTTTCGCCCTTGTAATGAATGATGGTGGTTTCGGGGAAATAAAAGTTTTTATATCCGCCTTGTGTTATCCGGTAGGAAAGGTCGATGTCTTCGCCATACATAAAAAAAGTTTCATCGAGCAATCCCACTTTTTCGAGGGTTTCCTTTCGCATCAGCATGAAGGCACCGGCTAAAACTTCAACTTCATGAGTATCATTTTCATTGAGATAGGAGAGGTGGTATTTTCCGAATTTTTTCGATTTGGGAAACAGTTTCGACAACCCGAACATTTTGCAAAAAGCCACCCAGGGAGTTGGCAGTCCGCGTTTCGACTCGGGCAGGAAGTTGCCTTTGCCGTCAATCATTTTTACGCCCAGCCCGCCCGCATCGGGGTGTTCATCCATAAACCGGATGATTTTGGTGAATGTGTCTTCCTCTACCACGGTGTCGGGATTCAGCAACAGAATGTATTTGCCTTTGGCCAACCGGATGGCCTGGTTGTTGGCTTTGGAAAATCCGGCATTTACCTTGTTTTCGATGAGGTGGACCTGCGGAAATTTTTCTTTTACAAGCTGTGTGGAACCGTCCACCGAATTGTTGTCCACCACGAAAATTTCAGTAGAAACCGTTTTGGAGGCTTTCAGCACCGAGTGCAGGCACTGCTCCAAAAAGTGTTTTACGTTGTAGTTGACAATAATTACCGAAAGTTCCATTTATTCAGTCTGGCTTTAAAGGTTCAAAAGTAGTATTTCCAAAGGATAACGAAAAATCGAATAATTTCTGATTTTTCTTTTCGGTTATTTTCCCACCGAACTTTCGTAAAGCACCCGGTTCACCAGCGAGCGGCCCAACGTAATTTCGTCGGTGTATTCCAGGTCGTCTCCCACAGCCACACCGCGTGCCAGTGTGGTAACCCGCACCGGTTTATCCTTTAGTTTGCGGAAAATGTAAAAGTTGGTGGTGTCGCCTTCCATGGTGGTGGGCAGGGCCAGGATAATTTCAAGCAGGTCGGGATTTCCGGCCCGTTCAATAAGCGAACTAATTTCCAGTTCGTTGGGGCCAATTCCATCCATGGGCGAAATGATGCCGCCCAGCACATGGTACAATCCGTTGTACTGCTGGGTATTCTCCACCAGCATCACATCGCGGATGTTTTCCACCACACAAATGACCGAGTTGTTGCGGACCGGGTTGGCGCAGATCTGACATATTTCGGTATCTGAAATGTTGTGACAAATTTTGCAGTGTTTGATTTCGTTGCGCAAATGAATGAGGCTTTCCCCAAACGCCGTCACCGATTCTTTTTCCTGCCTCAGCAGGTGCAAAACCATGCGCAGGGCGCTTTTCCGGCCAATGCCCGGCAGTTTTGAAAATTCATTCACCGCATTTTCCAGCAGTTTCGACGGATACTTC
>JAZBNQ010000166.1:0-13796 GCA_036350775.1 Mariniphaga sp. | reverse complement strand
TGATTTTTTATAATGAAATTGAACTGTGGGTTTGATTTTAGGTAATTTAAATTCAATGCGAAAACGTTGTCTTGTTTTTATCCTTACGCCTTTATTTCTGACAGCCCCAAACTGAATACCTTTAATCAACCTGACAGCTTCTTCATCACAACCATATCCAATTCCTTTTTCCACTAAAACTTCGCTAACATGGCCATTGTCATCAATCCGGGCGTTCAGATGAACAACTCCTTCAATTTCTCTTTCAAATGCTTTATCAGGATAAACCAGATTTTTCTTTACATATTCTTTAAATGCAGCTTTTCCTCCGGGGTATTCAGGTCGTTTCAAAAATTTTTTTGTGGTATTTTTCATGCCATTTTTTTAAGGAACGAAATGTATTTAAAAGAAAAAAGAAAAGCTGCCTGCACCCGGGCAAACAGCTTTTTGATATCTGTTAAAATATCATTCAAAATTCTAATTAAACTCTTTTTTCAACTGTTCAACCCAATTTTTTACACGTCCGGCAGTCATTCGTGCCTGATTTTCCTGGTCAAGTGGCAACCCTAAAAATTCTTCACCACGTTGTGCCCTTGATGATTCAAATGTATAACCTTCAAGTGAAGTGTGTCCGACCACCTCGCCTCCACATTCTTCAATAATTTCTACCAAAATACCAATGGCATCACAAAAATTTTCAGAATACCCTTTCTGATCACCCAATCCATAAACTGCAAATTTTTTGCCTTTCAGGTTCATTTCTTCCATATCCGGAACAAACTCATCCCAATAGTTGGGCAACTCTCCATCGAACCAGGTTGGAGCACTCAGAATAAAATAATTGTAATTTTCCAAAACTTCTTTGGACAATTCTTCAGCATTTACTGCTTCGATATCAGATTTTCCCCATGCATCGATTATTTTTTCTGCAACTTTTTTTGATTTTTGGGTGTGAAAACTATAAATTATGGCTATTTTTTTGCTCATTTTAATAATAATTTTAGTACGAAATTAAATTTTTTGCAGCGTCATAAATGCGTTTCATATCGGGTAAAATAGCACGTTCCAGAATCGTATTAAAACCAACCGGTGTAAATGTAGATCCGACTCTTATCACAGGGGCATCGAGGTATTTAAATGCTTTTTCGGTTATTAATGCGCTTAATTCACCTCCAAAACCTCCAAACACTTTATCTTCGTGGGCAATAAGTACTTTGTTAGTCTTTTTCACCGATTCGAGAATTGTTTCTTCGTCCAGAGGAATGAGTGACCTCAAATCGATAACTTCAACACTGTAACCATCTTCTTCCAGTTTCTTTGCAGCATCCAAACTCAGGTGTGTTGTATTGCCGTATGTAAGAATGGTCATATCCTTTCCTTCTTTCCTGATGCGTGCTTTGCCAAACGGAACTTCAAAATCATCGGGTACCACAGTTGCTGCTTTCGGACTTTGATAGAGCGCTTTAGGTTCCATAAACATTGTTGGCCCTTTGGAACGAATAGCAGTTCTTAATAAACCGGCAGCATCATCGGCAAACGACGGATAAACAATTCTTACTCCCGGAATGGAAACCAAAGCACCCTCGATGTTTTGCGAGTGGTAAAGCCCGCCACCAATATATCCGCCAGACGCAAGGCGAATGACCACATTGGGAGCAGATTTTCCATTCGATCGCCAATAGTCGTGACTGGATTCCACATATTGCTCCATAGCCGGCCAGAAATAGTCGGCAAATTCAGCGCCTTCAATTACAATACGAATCTTATTGTTATACCGCGACATTCCGTTTGCCGTGCCCATGATAAAATCTTCGGCAATAGGTGCATTAAAAACTCTTTTCGGACCAAACTCCTTTTGCAACCCCTTGGAAACATTGAAAATTCCTCCTTTATCTTTGTTGGCCATGTCCTGTCCCCACATAAAAGTGTCAGGATTTTCTCGGAATTCTGCTTTCAGGGTTTCGTTCAGCGCCGTAATCAGTTTTTTCTTTTCCCCTTCCTCGTTATGAATACCATCAGGATATTTTTCTGAAGTATAAGCATCGGGCAGAACAAAATCAAAAATAGATTCAGGATCAGGATCCGGCGCCTTTAAAGCTGATTTATGTGCTGCTTTTATAATCTGTTTAACATCCTCTTCAATTCCCTGAATCTCTTCCTCCGTAAACCTTTCGTAACGCAGTAACATTCTTTTGAACTTTGCCAGCGGGTCGTATTCAATGACGTAATTCCGTTCCGATTCACTCCGGTAAAGCAAATGATCATCTGAATTGGAATGTGAATGCATACGCACACAATTCGCCTGAACAATAACTGGTTTACTCTCTTCAATAGCGTAACGTTTGGCTTCGGCCATGGCATTCATCGAATCGAACACATCTTTCCCGTTGCAGTGAATAATCCGCAGGTTTTTAAACCCTGAAAAGTTATTGGCCACCTTGCGTTGAGCCGTTTGATCTTTCTTCGGAACAGAAATACCGTACCCGTTATCCTGAATTACAAACACTACTGGCAATTCCTCTTTGTCGGCGCCGTTAAATGCTTCGTAAACAAACCCTTCACTCACCGAAGATTCACCCAGGCTGCTGAAAGCAACCGCATCTTCGCCATAATATTTTATTGCCCGCGCAACCCCAACTGCATGAAGCGTGTGGTTGCCGGTAACCGACGACATCGTGTGGATGTTCCATTCTGGTTTGGCAAAGTGGTTCGACATGTGTCTGCCGCCACTTGCCGGGTCAGTTGCTTTGGAAATTCCATTCAGGATAAGTTCTTCAGCGGTTAAACCTGATGAAAGTGCCGTGAGCATATCGCGGTAATAAAGGAACATGTGGTCCTTTTTCTTTTCGAATACCTGTCCAAGAGCCAACTGAATTCCGTCGTGACCAGCGAAAGGAGCATGGTATGACCAGCCAATAGCTTGTTTCAGGTAATTGGGCGCTTTGTCGTCAATAGCCCTACCGATTGACATTAATCGAAACCATTTTTCCAGGGTTTCCTTATCGGTTTTTTTAATCGTATGAATTTTTGGTACTTTAAAATCTTTCATCTCTAATAATCTCAAATTGTACGGTTTATATCAAAATCTTCGAGGATATCTGCAATTTTTCTCAGGAAAGCACCTCCCAACGCTCCATCTACAACCCTATGATCGTATGACAACGAAAGAAACATTTTGTGCCTGATGGCAATGGCATCACCTGTTGGTGTTTCAATAACAGCCGGTTTCTTTTCAATGCTTCCGGTTGCCAGAATTCCTACCTGGGGCTGATTAATAATTGGAGTACCAATAATATTTCTGAATGTTCCAAAATTAGTAATAGTAAATGTTCCTCCCTGAATTTCATCAGCAGAAAGTTTGTTACTGCGGGCTGCATTAGCCAGGCGGTTCATCTCTTTTGTGAGTCCAACCAGGTTTTTTTGTTCGGCATTTTTAACCACTGGTACAATTAAATTGCCATCGGGTTTAGCCACAGCAACGCCGACATTAATATTTTTGCGTAAAATAATTTTATCACCATCAACAGAAGAATTAACCATGGGAAATTCCGCAAGCGCAGCAGCAGTGGCTTCAATAAAAAACGGCATGAAAGTAATTTTCTCTCCGTATTTATTCTGGAAAGCTTCCTTATTCTTTTCTCTCCAGAAAACCAGATCGGTCACATCTGCTTCCACAACCGAAGTAACATGTGGCGAAACCTGTTTCGACATCACCATATGATCGGCAATTAACTTACGAACACGATCCATTTCAATCACTTGATCACCTTCACCCGCTATAACCGTCGGTGCAGCTTTTCTTTCCAGCGTTGGCCTGGTTGATGGTTGTTCTTCAGCTGTTTTTGATTTCTTCCTGTTTTCAATATATTCCAGAATATCTTTTTTCTGAACCCTGCCATTGGCGCCTGAACCTTCAATTTTTTCCAGTTCTTCGGCCGAAATATTTTCTTCTTTAGCAATAGTACGTACCAACGGAGAATAAAACCGGTTCGACATTTCCCGCGATGGTGCCTTGTTTTCTTTCTCTTCGGATTTTACTTCGGACGATTTTTCTGTTTTTGATTCTACTGAGGATTGATCAGTTTGTTTAGTTTTGTCATCTTTTCCAGAAGTATCCTCTTCATCAACTTCGCCTTCCATATTGATAATGGCGACTACTTCTCCAACTGGCACAAGGCTGTCCTCTTTTTGAAGAATTTTAGCAACAACACCGTCAACAGGTGAGGGAATTTCAGAGTCCACTTTATCGGTTGCAACTTCAAAAAGCATATCATCCTCCTCGATGGTATCTCCTTCTTTTACAAACCATTTGGTTATGGTACCTTCCTGGATGCTTTCCCCAAGTTTTGGCATTACAATTTCAAATTTCGACATACATTTTATGCTTTAAATAATATGGTTTTTGCTACTTACGGTTTATTAAACACGAATAAAATTGAAATGTTCACATTGCAATTTTTGTTAATGCTTCCTTAAACTTCCCTCCACATTTGAGATGCGTAATTTAATAAAAGAAAGTGGTGAAAAAAAGGAAAAAAACGGGAAGTAATTATTCGAACAAAAATTGATATCTTTTTTTTGCTGATTACATTTGTAATCCGCCGATTAATTGCTCAACAGAATCCATTTTGAATTTTTCCAGATATTCATTAATTCCATTAATAATCTGCAAAGGGATCAAAGGATCTTTAAACAATGCTGTGCCAACCTGAATAGCCGAAGCCCCGGCCAAAAGGAACTCAATTGCATCAACTGCATTCATAATTCCACCCATACCAATTACAGGTATTTTAACCGCTTTTGCTACTTGCCAGACCATTCTCAGCGCAATGGGTTTAATAGCCGGGCCGGATAATCCTCCGGTTACAGTTGAAAGCAATGGTCTGCGCGTTTCAGCATCAATAGCCATACCAACAAAAGTATTGACAAGAGAAACACTGTCGGCTCCCTGTCCTTCCACCGCTCTGGCAATTTCTGATACATCTGTAACGTTTGGAGACAATTTTACAATCAATGTTTTTTTGTATGCTTTTCGCACCTCACGTGTCACAGCCTCAGCGCCCGGGCATGTAATTCCGAAAGCCATTCCACCTTCTTTTACATTTGGACAAGAAATATTTAATTCTATAGCCGGAATTTTATCCAGTTCATTAACTTTTTCTGTCACTTCAATGTATTCTTCCACTGTAGATCCATTAACATTTACAATAAGTGGAGTGTTGTAATTTTTAATCCGTGGGTAAATATGCTCAATAAAATAATCGATGCCTTTGTTTTGAAGACCAACGGCATTAAGCATTCCTGAAGGTGTTTCAGCCATTCGTGGATAAAGGTTTCCATCGCGGTTATGAGGTGTTGTTCCTTTTAAAAAAATGCCACCTAACAGCGAAACGTCGTAAAAATCGTTGATTTCTTCAGCAAATCCACATGTACCGGAGGCTAGCATTACCGGGTTTTTCAAATGAAGTTCATGTATTTTAACTTCTAAATCTGCCATTTTAAATCGTTTATATTAAAAACAGGGCCTTCAGTACAAACACACAAATTCCCCTTAACAGTTGGTTCAATACAACAAAGACACACCCCAAAGCCACAAGCCATAAGGTTTTCGAGCGATACCTCGCAAAATACTCCCTCTTTTCTTGCCAGGCCGGCAACAGCTTTCATCATGCCCTCCGGACCGCAGGCATATACTTTATCGTATTTCCCAATTTCATTTTTTAGTAATTGGTGGTTGGTAACAAAACCTTTTGTTCCAGCGGAACCATCTTCAGTTGTAAATTGTATGTTGCCATATTTTCGGTAAGAATCGACATTAACATGATCGGAAGCACTTCGGGCACCAATAATAATGTCCATATTTTTGTGTGGTAAACCCGATTCCCGAGCCAGAAAAAGCATAGGTGCCAGCCCACTTCCTCCTCCTACTGACAGCACTTTGTCTTCCTTGTCTGGTATTGTAAAATGTTTGCCCAGCGGGTAAATCAGACTCAATTTTTCACCCGGCCTAATTTCTGTAAGTCTTTTTGATCCACGACCAAGTATTTTTACAATAATTGATATGGAATTTATGGCATAATCAACTTCAAATACTGAAAAAGGTCTTCTAAGAAATATTTCTTTAGAATTACTAATATCAATATTTACAAATTGCCCTGGTTTAATGGAAGGCAATTCAATATGAGATTCTAATCTGATGAGGAAATTAGTCCTGTTCAGCGCTATATTTTCGGTAACCAGAAAGTCAGAAACTAATTTTTTTGCCATGCGTGACTGATTTGTTGGCAAAGATAATCATATTTTTTTTCAAAGAATTTTTGAAAAGTTAGAGAATATAAAAAAAAACCGCCAGCTCTATAAACTGACGGACTTCTGTCTTGGGTTTTGTTGTGTATGTAAGTTGGTTCTAAATCCGGGTTTGCAAATCTGTCAACTATATATAACCATCACCATCTTGTCTAATCATTACGTTACAAATGTAAACTAAAAAATTATAAGTTATATACAATATTGAAATTATTTTTTATGTTGTAAAACAGTATTTGAGAATTTAAAACTAATCGGCATTATAAGAAAGAAAGGTACCATCGGAATAAAGTAAAACTACTTTTTCAAGCGTTTTCGCAGAAGAATGTGATTCATTATTATTTTCTTTATTACCAGTTATATAAGAAACATTATTATCGTCTTTTACTTCTCCAATAGTATTCACAGGTTTTAAACTTTCATTGGTACCTAAAACCATATTACCTTCACCAGTAAAAAGCCACCGGGCGTTAACATTCGGAAAAGCAAGCAGGAATTTTTCGATAAATGAAGCACCTGGCTTATTCCTTCCATTCAAAATATGAGATATATTGGAGCGTTGAACTTCAAGTATGTCAGCAAGTTCGCCAGGTGTTATATTTTTGTAATCAATAAATTTCTGTATTCGCTCCTTCATTTTTAGTAAATTTATTATTTAATATACAAATGTAATTTATTGATTTGTAATATCCAACTTTTGTTGATTTTTATTTTATGCAAGGGAAATAGGCTAATTTTTCAGTACTATTTTTTAATTATCTGGTTATTAAGTGTATAAGCTTAATCGTCATTTATATAAAACACTTTAAATATTGTAATTTAATATATTGGTTATTAATAACTTATATTTTTAAATAATTAATTAATGTGGATAGTATTCTCTAAATGTGTTATTATTTAGAATATACTTTAATTATAATATTTTAAAATACTTATTTCATGAACTTTATAATTATTAATTTAATGCAATATTATCCAATTATTCGATTCATATATCATTTAACACAATGAATCAATAATATTTTTATAGGTTATCAGAAAATTACTGTTGTAACAAGTTCGGAAACTAATATCATTAGATTTGTGTAACAAAGTGTTTACATTATTGTATTATTGGACTTTTGATTTATTCATTTTTGTAAACAAGAAATTAAGCAGAGTTTAATTAAATAGCACTAGTTAAATTTTTTTCAGTGCATATTTTTGATGTTTCGCATCTTTTATTTTATTTGAATTATTCACTTTTATCGATATATCTTATTCATGAATACATACTTTTGGCTTTGTATTTTCAAATATTCAATTCTGGCGGGCTTAAAACTATCCTATTTGGAAAATATGTTTCTGAAAATAAGATAAATAAACAACAGAATTAGATATTTGTTATTTGAATTAAATTAGATTATTATATGCAATGAGGTCTTTTCTAATTATTACTTTACTCACATTTTTAGTTTTTTACATTCTTACTTCTTTAGGTGCTTGGTCTAATATTAGAAAAATTTCCGGCAACAAAAAAATAGTAAACCTTGTATTCTGGCTTTTAAACTTTTTAGTTTTTGCAGGTTACATTATTTTATACATCTACCCTTTTCAACCAAGAGCAGCCACCAATTATCAGGTTTATTTCTTTTTCAATACTCTTTTATTTTCAGTGTTTCTTTTTAATGTACCGATGGCTATTTCTTTTTTAATGCAAAAGGCCTTAAAAAAAGAATCAAAACAACACATCATTTCATATTCAGGATTTATTTTAGCCATTTCTCTGACAACCGGAATGCTGTTTGGTACATTAGCAGGCAGCAGGCAATTAAAAGTAACACAGGTTGAACTTACTTTTCAGAATCTCCCGCTTGCTTTTAATGATTACCAAATCGTACAACTTTCTGATTTTCATTTGGGAGGAATGTTAAAACCTGAAAGAATTCTTACAAAGACAAAACAAAAACTGGATGATTTTGATACTGATTTAATTCTTTTTACGGGTGATTTAGTTAATAATTTTGCCAATGAAATAAGTGGACTGGAATCTGAACTGAAAGATATAACCAGTTTAGCTGAAAGTTATTCTATTTTGGGAAACCACGACTACGGCGATTATGCTGATTGGGAAAGTTTGGGAAAAAAACATGCTAACTTTGAAGCCATTTTAAATGCACAAAAAGATGCCGGATTCCAGTTACTTAATAATGAACATTTAGTTTTATCCAGAGGAACTGATTCAATTTATCTGGCAGGAGTCGAAAACTGGGGGCATCCCCCCTTTCCTCAGTATGCTAATCTGGAAGCAGCAATCAATGGAATCCCGTCAGATGCGTTCACCATCTTAATGACACATGATCCGGCCCACTGGGAAGCCAAAGTAGCCGGGAAAGAGAATATTGCTCTCACTCTTTCAGGGCATACACACGGTTTACAATGGGGAATAAAATTTGCCGGGATTCCATTCAGCCTGGCATGGTTGACCCGGCAGAACTGGGGAGGACTTTACAAAAAAAATAATTCAGCATTATATGTAAATACGGGATTAGGAACAGTTGGAATGCCCTGGCGACTGGACATGCCGGGAGAAATTACGGTAATTACGCTAAAACGAAGTGAAATCGATTGAAAACAGGAAGTTGAAATAAACATTTTCCATCTCAGGTAAATAGGATGCCCTGAACCCAATTTCAGTTGGGGCATAAAACCTAAGCATATTCACATCAAATGTAATTTCAGTTCCCAGAGAAGAAATATCTTCAGTAAATGTTCCTGTAATTTCGCCTCTCTGGTAAAAGTTTCCCTTTAACCGTGTAAAATCTCCAAAAAAAGAAGCTTTTATGCGCCGTACATAAAGTAGTCCAAAAAAATTCCATTCGGGATACAACAGCGGCAGTTTATAGTCTGCACCTCCAGTATAAATCTCGGTGGTATTAATTCTTCCCCAGCCCCTTGCATACCTTACTATATCAGAAAAGCCGAGTGTTCCGTTACTTTCTTTTTGTTGTGCGCCACCATAAATTTTTATTCCATGGTTTTTCATTAATCCGGGCAAATATAAAACAGACTGCAGGGCTTTTATTTGGCCGGCAGTTAGTGAACCAAACGGTGAATGCCGAAAAGTTCCGTCAAGTACAATTCCAAAATCAGGATACATGTCGAGGTAACTTTGTTTTAATAACTGATGAAAATACAACCGGTAAGCCAGCGAATGAAAACTTCCTGCATGAAACTGGTCTGGGGTTGAATCGTGCTTTTTATAGTAATTAAAAGCATATTGTAATTCAGGCTGAAAAAACCGGTTGAAAGGCCCCCGCTCCAGATTCAGCGGCAACCGAACATTTACACTGGCGTTGCTTTGTCCCCAGGTATATCGTTTTACAATAGTATCCTGACTTAAAACTGCTCCCTGGTTATTCACATTCTGAACAATCTGCCTAAATTTTGATGCTCTGTTTCCCTGTGAAAATTTAAAATCGAAAACCGGGTACCATCCTTTAAAGGAATAATTGGCAAGGAACCTTCCGGTTTGTTCTGTTAAGTCCCATTTGTAACCCAGTACCAGTTCCGAAATGCCAAGTTTATCCTGCGACATGAGACTTACTCCCGGGAAAAACTGATATTCTTCCGTATCGATGTTAAAAGGTGCCCAGCTATGAAAATTTAAAAGTTGTTTTGTTTTTGAATATTTTTCAGAATCGTACGTATTTAAAATAGTATCGGGGAAAACCGGGATTCCGGCTTCCTGGCTGGCCAGTTTATCTGCTAACGGATAAGTTGCCTTTTCAACTTCCTGAAATGGTTTAATCTGATTGTGGTTGGCTTGAATTTGAATTATTCTGAACCCATCAGAAGTATAATCGCTTAAAGCAACCGTTTTTCCATCGGGCGAAATGGCTGGTGACTCAACCCCAAACCGGGGTTCATAAACCTGCTCAATATTATAGTTTTTCAAATTAAGCCGGTACAAACTGTTTTTTCCTGAATATGAACTGATAAACCAAAGCCAATCACCTGAAATCCTCAAATGCTTTATATCAGCCAAATCGGTATTTGTCAGTTCAGTCATTTCATCCGTTGAAAAATCAACCCTAACAATTTTTTTTCCAGTGCCCGTAAGTTTTACAGCTGCAATTTTTTCGTTGGAAATCCATTCGGGAGAGAAAAAATAATTATTGTCTGGCGACTGGTATCTTTGCAACAAAAGGCCGTCAGGTAATCTGTAAACCGACAAATAGTAATTGCTTGAAAAGTCGGTTTCAACAACAGCAACTTTCATTTTATCAGGCGAAATAGCAGGACTAAAAGCTTTAAATTCCGGTTTAAAATGAATTCGCATTTTTGAAGAGGTATTCAATAACCGAATGAAAGAACGACCGCTGTGCTGCCAACGTAAATCAGGAACCTGTTCCGACCAGACAATCCACTCGTCGCGCCCCCTCACCGATTCCCTGAAAACAGATCCGGGAAATGTAAGTTTTTTTTCTTCGCCATTTTGCAGTGTTTTCACAAACGAAGGTATCTTGTTATAAGCCGTTTTATAAGAAAAAAGCTCAGAATTATTCAACCAATGATTGTGAACGTAACTGGTAAAATATTTCTTAGATTCAGAAATTCTTTGATATGGGATAGAAACATATTGTTCATTTTTACTCACCCACGCAATGCGTAAACTATCGAAAATAACCTGGTAATTTTCTGCAGAATTTAATCCGGTGCGTTTTTTCAGAACCTGCCTCATAGGAAAAACTGACAGTGGTTTCTGACCAACCCGTGTCAGCACCTCTTCCCAAACAGAACTGCCATACCTGGCCCTAATGTTTCCGGTCAGAAAATAACCTAGCGTGTAATGGTTGGGAACAAATTCACGATACGATCCAAAGTATGCTTTATCATACGAAAAAACACCTTTTTCAATTACCTGGGCTTTTTGCTCCATCAGAAAAGAAGGAAATCTGCCGCGCCCGTAATTACTAAGCGCAGTTTCTGTAATTACTGCATCACCTTCAATAAACCACCATGGCAACCAGCCACCAAATGCCAGAGCAGTTGCCTGTTCGCCCAACAAAACTTTCGTCCATTTCGGAAGATTGCTGTTTACTTTAGTTAGCTGAACCACATGCCGAAACTCGTGCAATGCAAGTTGCTCCAACCAGTCTTGAGGATAAATGCTTTGATGTGGGGTGGTATAAAATTCGGCACGCCGGGGCGCCCAGGCTACCAGTCCGTTTGATTTTATGGTTTGAGTGTGCAGTACTACCGGCATTTTATCCGGAATGTGTTTTAATGAATAGCTGCCGTAAGGAAAAACCGTTTCAAGCGTTCCGGCAAGTTTTTGGGCTTGCTTTTCATAGTAATCAGGATAAATTAATTGAAAGTTTAGTGTATTAATCTGGCGCCACCTAATGGAGGCCGGATCTTGCCCGGTTTGAAAATATTGGGCTATAGCCTGCAAAAACGCAGTAAAAAACAAAGTAAAAAGTATCAGTTTCTTCATTTCCCAAAAATAATCATTCCTGAAAAGAAACAATGAGTAGCGACAAAAAGAAAAGACCGCTCTGAATTTTATTCAAAACGGCCTTTATATAATTACAAGATTGATTTTCAAATTTCGTTCACACCCAAAATGGGAAGTGGATTTTCATCGTCATTTTGGTTTAAGACTGCCTGGTAAAGGCTTGCAAAAGCTGCATGAACCCACATTATTGAGATAATTATTCCCACAATAAAAACAATTAACCCACCTATATAAAGAAAAAAAGCAATAATTGCCATCCAAAAAATTTTCCAGCCGTGACCTCGGGTCATTTGCCAGCTTTTTTCAACCGCCTGCATGGGCTCTAAATCTTTGTCCATTACCAGGTAAGGGACAAAGGCGAGCCGGCACAACACAATTATTCCGGGAACAATTAGCAAAATAAACCCAATTATAGCAAGTGCAATAACAATCAGATTTGCAAGAACAATTTTCAGGTATTTGGTTTTAAAACCTTCAAACAAGTATTTAATGTCTGCATCTTCTCCACGCATGGCTTGCAGAAAAAGATACTTTTCGCCATAATTAATAATCGGCATAAATAAAAAGCCATAGGCTACACTGAATAATGCTATCGGAAGTACCCAAACCATATTAAACCAGTCGCCTCCGTCGGCTTTCCAATTGGCGCCTACAGGTCCGTTTAGCAAACCTGCAATAATTACTGCCAGCAGCAAGGGTAAAAATGCCTTTTCAAACATTTTCCGCCAGCCGTAGCTAAAACTTCCTCCTACCGAGGGTACCAGATTGTAATACTTTTCGCTTTCCATTTTTCAATTTTTTGTTTTCTATTTTTATCAATGTCTCATCGAAAATACGACAACATAAAAATATATCCTACCTACCTTGGTAGGAATTTAAATATTCACTACTTTGGTATGTCTTTATTAATGGCACTTACAGCTTGTTGAAATTAGCCAAGAACAGGAAATGAAAACCGGAAGGGCAATTGAAAAAAATATTTTTTAAAATTTAATATTGCTTCGAGAAACATAAAAATTGAAATTAAATACTACCAAAGTTTGTAACAAAAAATGCTCATTGAAAATATTTCGTACCTGGTAACTTTTGTTGCAACCACCGGCATGGCTGTAATTGGTTCACTTTTGGCGTACCAGTTATTTCACGAAAATAAAATGCCTGCTTTGCAAATTTTGCTTTACCAGCAAATTTTACTTTTCTCATTTTTTATTTATGCCATCTGGGGAAATATAATTCTTCGTCAAATAGTAGCCGATGTAAATCTGAATGCTGAACTTGCAGCGAAAATTGCTTTTTTTGTGCCAATCTTAGGCATTCCGTTTTTAATTGGAAGCTGGTTTATGCTTCTAAAATTTTCCTTTAACCTGAATGGTTTTCGCGATTCCAAATCGTGGATATACGGATATTTTACCGGATTTCTGTTTCTGATTATGGTTTTTGCCTTTTTGGTTCAGAATAATTATTTAAAAACCCCGGTAAAACCTGACGTTTTACTTGTAAGACTTTTCCTGGTTCTTAACTTGTTTTTTCATCTGGTTTTTATCTTCCCTTTTATTAAACCGAATAAAATAAAACCAGCTTCAGAAGGAAAATCAAAACTTCAACGATGTATTTTCAGCTACTTTTCAGGCGTGGTTTTGTATTCCATCCTTTTATGGTTTTTGGGTAATTTTGGCTTTATCGCAATTAATCTGTCATTTATTTTTGTTTTTGGAATGAGCAGTTTATTGCCGGTTTGCATCAAATTTTTTGTTGATTTTCCCTTAAAAAATAAAACTGAATCAAAAAAAGATTTCGATACATTTTGTGCAGATTACAGCATTTCGAAACGTGAAGCCGAAATTGTTCTTGAAATTTGCTCAGGCAAAACAAATAAAACCATTGCTGAAGAGCTATTTATTACACTTCAAACGGTAAAAGACCACACCCATCATATTTACACCAAAACCCAGGTAAAAAACCGGATTCAACTCGCCAATCTCGTGCGTGAAAAAACCGGGATAAAATAGTT
>JAZBNQ010000165.1:0-10761 GCA_036350775.1 Mariniphaga sp. | reverse complement strand
GATTCGGGGTATTATCCGGAATAAGAGAACTGGCCACTGTTCATTGGGGAAATATAAAAAAGGGCATGTTAAAAGAAACACACCCTTTCATCAAATAATATTCTGAAAATTACAACTCTCTGATTTTTATTCCACGGAACCACACATCGTCGCCATGATCCTGCAAAGCAATATAACCTGATTTTGCCACATTGGCCCAGTCAGGATTCAAATCAGGGAATTTGGAATCAGCCACCAGGTTGTTCCAGTCATCGGTCCAGAGGTGGTATTCCAAAACTGTTTCGCCATTTTGTTTGTGTACTACGGTTCCGTTGTACACCAAAATTTCAACTGAATTCCATTCGCCGGCAGGCTTGGTATTTTGCGGATCGGCAGGAATTAAATCGTACAACGAACCGGCTTTACGGTTTCCGTCTTTCCCCAGCATCGCATCGGGGTGGCGCTCATTATCCAATACCTGCATTTCGGGAGCAGTTTTCCAGATCGGCCAGTCCTCCACTTCTTTACCCAGGTAGAAAATACCAGAGTTTCCTCCTTCGCCAATTTTCCATTCCAGTTTTAAATGGAAATTTGAAAATTCCTTGTCATAAAGAATGTCACCGCCATCTTCTGCACCGGCTTCACCCATTCCTGAACCTTTGCAGTGTAAAGTACCGTCAGCTACTTCCCAGCCTGCCGGGAAATGACCTTTGTTCACACCCCGCCAGCCTTCGTTCGTTTTTCCGTCGAACAGCAGCACCCAGCCGGCATCTTTTTCTTCCTGTGTTAATTCATTCGGGCCAACTTCCTCAACAGCCGATTTTTCTTCTGACTGATCAGCTGATTTTTTCTGGCCTCCGGTACATGAAATTCCAAAAACCAGAGCGCCTGCAAAAAGAAAAGAAATAAATTTTTTCATTTTTATTCTATTTAATTGGTTAAAGTATCCTTGTTTTTATTTGGTATTACAAAAATAATTGAAAAACGTTACATGCAAAACACTTAAATCTTTCCTTAAATATTTTACCGCAGGCATAAAATGAATCAATATAACCGGGAACTTCCAATATTCTTTTGTAATTTCGGTAATCATTCAAAATAGCAAAAAAGAAATTACATTGTTTATGAGTAAAACAGGCAAACAAAAGCGAATTGGAATTTTAACCGCGGGTGGTGACTGCCCTGGTTTAAATGCAGCCATCAGAGGGGTTGGAAAAACGGCAATTGTTGAATACGGCATGGAAGTTTTGGGATTCAATGCCGGGTATCTTGGATTAATCAACAAAGATTATATTGTTTTAAAAGAATCACAACTTTCGGGCATTCTTACAGTTGGCGGAACAATTTTGGGAACATCACGCGAAAAACCTTATAAAATTGTAAAAAACGACAGCAGCGAAACCGACAAACCCAAAAAAATAAAACAAACATACAAAGAGCTGGACCTCGATTGTGTAGTTTGTATTGGTGGAAACGGCACAATGAAAACAGCCAATATGCTTGCACAGGAAGGCTTAAATGTGATTGGTATTCCAAAAACCATTGATAACGATGTTTGGGGTACCGATATTACTTTTGGGTTCGAGTCGGCTGTACAAATTGCTACTGAAGCTATCGACCGGTTGCACACCACGGCGAACTCGCACCAGCGGGTAATGATTATTGAAGTGATGGGACATAATGCCGGCTGGCTGGCGCTTTATGCAGGAATGGCCGGTGGCGGCGACATCATTTTAATTCCTGAAATCCCATATAATATTCGTTCTGTTTGCAAAAAAATTGAAAAACGTTACGAAGACCAGAAACCCTATTCCATAGTGGTTGTGGCAGAAGGAATTGAACACCCCAAAAAAGGCTCGGCGGCATCATATATTGCTGAAGCCATTACCACATACACCGAAATTGAAACCCGCGAAACGGTTCTTGGTTACATTCAACGGGGCGGAAGTCCAACCCCTATGGACAGAATACTTGCCACAAGGTACGGTGCATTTGCAACTCAGTGTATCGCAGAGGGGTGTTACGGAACTATGGTAGCCATGCGCAAAGGAGATTTAACAACAGTGCCGCTTAATGAAGTGGGGGGCAATCTCAGGCTGGTTGAACCCGATCATCCGCTTATAATTAAAGCGCGGAAAATGGGTGTTTCGTTTGGAGATGAATTTTTATAACCCTGTTAAAAAGGTATATACACCAACTTTTTGGTTTTGAAAAACTCTTCCTCAAAATATTCTGTAATATCCTGAATAAAAGCATTGTTTCGGTAAGGACGAATTTCAGCATCAAGGTTTCCGCCCTTAAGGTAAATGATTCCGTTTGGCAAAGCATTTTGTTGAACCGGTGAAATGTTTTTTCTCACCCACCCCACAAATTCCGGCAAAGTAGTAACTGCGCGACTTATCACAAAATCATACTTATCTTTTAACTGCTCTGCCCTGATTTGTTCAGCTCTCACATTTTTCAAATCAAGTACACGGACAACCTCATTTACCACCTTGATTTTTTTCCCAATTGAATCTACCAAATGAAACTGGCATTCAGGGAACAAAATTGCCAGTGGAATTCCCGGAAAACCACCACCGGTTCCCACGTCGAGAATTTTGGAGCCGGAAGTGAATCTGATGAATTTGGCAACGGCCAGTGAATGTAAAACATGGCGTTCGTAAAGCTGATCAATATCTTTTCGTGAAATTACATTTATTTTGGCATTCCATTCGGAATATACAGGAAACAAACGATTCAGCTTCGAAACCTGTTCTGGTGTTAATCGGGAAAAATATCTCAGAATTATATCCATTATCGATCAGCCTTCATTACCCATTTCAGTATTTTCAATCAGTTTAAAAAGCATCTCGCGGGCGCGAAATAGTTGGGCTTTTACTGTTCCAAGCGGAATATCAAGTTCTTTTGCAATTTCTTCATACGAGAATTCGCGAAAATACCTTAATTCAACAAGGGTGCGGTAACGGGGTTTTAAACGCCTTACAATATGATGCAACAATATGGCTTTTTGTTGCCGAATGAGCTTCTCCTCCGGATTTAATTCTTTGGATTTTAATTTGACAGACTCACTATTTTCCGAAGCATTTTCGTTATTTTCCAGCGGAATGTATGTTCCTTTTTTTCTTCGTAAAAAATCAATACAATTATTGGATGCAATTTTAAACAGCCATGTGCTGAATGCGTAAGTTGGCGAATACTGGTGCAGGTTTTTAAAAGCTTTACCGAAAGCTTCGAGAGTTAAGTCTTCAGCGTCGTTGCGGTTATTTACCATTTTCAGCAACATGTAATAGATGGCATCTTTATAGCGTGCCAGAAGCCGGGTAAAGGCTTTTTCATCACCTTCAAGTGCTCTTTGCACCAGTTCATAATCTTGTCTGGCCTTATCTGACAGATTTATTCCTTTCTCTTCCATCTTTTCTTTTGTACGGTATTCCATTTCAAAATCAGAAAAATCAGCTTGAAATACAGATGCAACAAAGCTATCAGTAACGAAGGTAAGAATATTTTACGTTCGTCCAAACGATGAAGTATTTTTTTATGATAACTGAATGACTAATTATAAAAATCAGAAACCCAGTTACAAACATCAACCCGAGTTCCGGCATGATAAGGAACGAAACTCAGGAAGTGAAAGCAATAAAAATTACCGATTGACCAAAAATAAATTGAAAAAACGAAAGTGGAAAAAAATTTCTTTTGGCAAAGTCCTGTGATAACCAAATCATCAAAACAATGCAACCAAAAATGGTCTTATTTATTTCAAATTCAAAACCCTTCGTGCCAAAAAAGACGCAACAAATTAAAAATTATTAACAGGTTGAACATCTTGAAAAACCCTTTAAATTTGAGTTATTTGGCTATATTTGCGCCCTGAAAAACGGGTAATGAAATTTAATTTATTTGCAACAGAAAACGGTACAAAAGCCAGGGCCGGCATCCTTTCAACCGGTCACGGGCAGATTGAGACCCCGATTTTTATGCCGGTTGGAACGGCTGGGTCGGTGAAAGGAATTCATGCCCGCGATTTAAAAGATGACATTCAGGCTCAAATAATTTTAGGCAATACGTACCATTTATATTTACGTCCGGGAACTGCCGTAATTGAAGCAGCCGGCGGACTGCATAAATTCAACCGCTGGGATGGCCCCATTTTAACCGACAGTGGAGGATACCAGGTTTTTTCACTGGGCGATATCAGAAAACTGAGTGAAGAAGGAGCCCGGTTTCAATCACACATCGACGGTTCGTACCATCTTTTTACACCCGAAAATGTAATTGACATTCAGCGTTCAATTGGTGCTGACATAGTTATGGCCTTTGATGAATGTACCCCCGGTGATGCTGATTTTGACTATGCCAAAAAATCACTGGAACTTACACAACGCTGGCTTGACCGTTGTTTTGAACAATTTGAAAGAACTCAACCAAAATATGGCTACCCGCAATCGCTTTTCCCTATTGTTCAGGGGAATACATTTCCCGCATTACGAAAACAAGCGGCTATTCATGTAAAAACCATTGAAGCTGATGGTTATGCCATTGGAGGTTTATCTGTTGGCGAACCTGAAAAAGTGATGTACGAAATGACCGAAGTGGTTAACGCCGAGTTGCCCGAAAACAAACCCCGCTATCTGATGGGTGTGGGGACACCGGTAAATATCCTGGAATCGATAGATCGCGGAGTTGACATGTTCGATTGTGTGATGCCAACCCGGAACGGAAGAAATGGCATGTTGTTCACTGCTGAAGGAATAATGAACATTCGCAACAAAAAGTGGGAAAACGATCATTCGCCAATCGATGAAAACGGAAATTCTTTTGTTGATTTTTATTCCAAAGCATACCTCAGACATTTAATTATTTCGAATGAAATGCTTGGCGCACAAATTGCAAGCCAGCACAACCTGGCTTTTTATTTGTGGCTGGTAAAAACGGCCAGGCAAAAAATAACAGAAGGAAATTTTAAAAGCTGGAAAAACGATATGGTTCAACAACTTAATACCAGGTTATAGTTCAAAATGAAGTTCTATCAAACCATAGATATTTATATAACGAAAAAATTCCTGGGAACATTTTTCTACGCCATCGCACTCATATTGAGTATTGCAGTGGTGTTCGACATGTCGGAAAACCTGGATGAATTTTTATCGAAAGATGATATTACCTGGGGCATTATAATTGGTGAATATTACCTGAACTTTATTCCCTATTTTGCCAACCTGTTCAGTCCGCTTTTCACCTTTATTGCGGTAATTTATTTTACCTCTAAAATGGCATACAACACAGAAATTATTGCCATTTTAAGCAGCGGCGTTTCATACACAAGGTTGATGAGGCCATATATGGTTTCGGCACTATTTCTGGCGGCATTTTCATTTGTACTGGGAAATTACGTTATACCGCCAGCCAACGAAACCATGAACCAGTTCAGGCAATTTTATATCGATAACAATACGCAGGTAGTCTCCAACGAAATAAATATTCACCGGCAGATTGAACCGGGGGTGTTTATTTACATGCGAAGGTTTAATGCCAGCAATGTGGGCGACCGTTTTACCCTTGAAAAATTTGAAGGCGCTGAACTTGTAGAAAAACTTACTGCTGATAACATCCGCTGGGATGAAGAATCGGGTAAATGGATTTTAAACAACTGGTGGAAAAGAAAAATATACGACACGCACGAAGAATTTGAAAAAGGATACAGGCTTGATACCACATTGAACATGTCGCCCGAAGATTACAAAGTGGTAAAAAACCAAATGGAAAATTATACCACGCCTGAGCTGAAAAAAGAAATTTCGCTGATGAAAATGCGTGGTGTAAACACCGTTGAATGGGAGATAGAACGCCATAAACGAGTTGCCGGTCCGTTTTCAGCGTTCATATTAACGATAATTGGCGCAGGGCTTGCATCGCGAAAAATTAAAGGCGGACTTGGCCTCCACCTCGGACTCGGCCTGCTGCTTAGTTTTTCCTATATCCTTTTTATGCAAATTTCAACTGTATTTGCTGTAAGCGGAAATGCCCCGCCACTTTTAGCTGTTTGGATACCCAACCTGGGGTACAGCATAATCGCTTTCTTTGTTTTCAGATGGGCAGCCAGATAGCATTAAAAGCAATTCCTTCCATCATTCAAACAAAAAATATAATTATTCGACTGGATTGTATCAATCTCCCTTAAATTACGTACCTCCAATTATGATTTCTGGCATCAGAGGGAAAAAATTTATAATTTTGCCCGAATTCTTAAAATCAAAAAGCCCTTCCATGAAGGGGATTTATTAATTAAAAATAGTTTTATGTCATTAAGAAGCAACGTTCTTGACCTTCGAAAAAGGAAAAGAGAGGTTCAAAAAGGTGGCGGCGACAAAGCCATTGAAAAACAGGCAAAAATGGGTAAACTCACTGCCCGTGAACGTATCCTTGCCCTTTTAGATAAAAATTCCTTTCATGAATACGACCTGTTTGTGGAGCACAGTGCCAAAGACTTTGGCATGGATACAAAAGTGCTGCACGGCGATGGTGTAATTATTGGAACAGGTACCATTTACAGTAAACCGGTATGTATTTTTGCTCAGGATTTTACCGTGGCAGGTGGTTCACTTGGTCTCATGCACGCCCGTAAAATAACCAAAATAATGGACCATGCCCTGAAAATGAGAGTTCCACTCATCGGAATAAATGATTCAGGTGGTGCACGTATTCAGGAAGGGGTGAACTCGCTGGCCGGTTATGGCGAAATATTCTTTCGCAACACACTGGCGTCAGGGGTAATACCACAAATTTCAGTAATTCTTGGTCCGTGTGCCGGCGGTGCCGTGTATTCACCTGCCTTAACCGATTTTGTATTTGTGGTTGAAAACATTTCAAAAATGTTCATTACCGGCCCAAGCGTTATTAAATCGGTTTTAGGAGAAGAAATTTCGATGGAAGAGCTGGGCGGTGCAAGGGTTCATGCCGAACTTACCGGAAATGCCCACTTTTTTGCCACCAGCGAGTTGGAATGTTTCGAACAAATAAAAAAACTAATCAGCTATATTCCGCGCAACAACGATAGAAAAGCAATGCCTTTCCCTCCAAAACCACCCAAAAAGGGAAAAAAAATTGAAGACATCGTGCCGGGAGATCCACGTATTCCTTATGATATGCGTGATATCATAAAAACCATAACCGATAGTTCTGAATTTTTTGAAGTTATGGAGTACTTTGCACCAAATATTATTATTGGTTTCGGACGCATGGAAGGTGACACTGTTGGATTTGTAGCCAATCAGCCGATGGTTTTGGCAGGTGTGCTTGATACTGACAGCTCCGACAAAGCAGCCCGTTTTATTCGTTATTGCGATGCATTTAACATTCCAATTGTAACACTTGAAGACCTGCCGGGATATCTTCCCGGAGTTGATCAGGAACATGCCGGGGTAATCCGCCATGGCGCAAAAATTCTGTATGCATACAGTGAAGCTACTGTTCCAAAAGTTACGGTAATTCTTAGGAAAGCTTACGGGGGCGGGTACATTGCCATGAACTCACGCCACCTTCGTGCCGACTTTGTTTTTGCCTGGCCAACAGCCGAAATTGCCGTAATGGGCCCGGAAGGTGCAGCCAATATTGTTTTCCGGAAAGAAATTTCTGAAGCCGAAAACCCGGAAGAAGTGCGGCAGCAAAAAATTCAGGAATACAAGGAAAAATTTGCCAATCCTTATGTTGCGGCGGCTCAGGGATATATTGACGAGGTTATTGAACCTCGTGATACCCGGGGACGTATTTTACACGCACTGCAGGTTTCCGAAAATAAAAGTGTTTTCCTGCCCAATAAAAAACACGGAATTCCACCGTTTTAATTTAAAAAACAGGTATGACAAAAGAAAAAGAATTCAAAAACCTGGTGGTACAGGGAGCTGTTTACAAAACAACCTTCACATGGAAGTTCGAAAACCGGGTGAATTGGGAAGCGCCTAATCCGAACCATATTTACAGCTTTATACCAGGAACAATAATCGATATTTTTGTTAAAACCCGTCAAAAAGTGAAGGAAGGTGAAACGCTGTTATTGCTTGAAGCAATGAAAATGCAAAATCAGGTACGAATGCCTTTCGACGGGGAGATTGTAAAAATCTACGTAAAAAAAGATGAAACTATTCCTAAAAAACATATGATGCTGGAAATAAAACCTGCACGTATAAGGTAAAAATTTAAGCTTAAACCAGATTTTAAAAACCGCGCTGCAGATGTGCGGTTTTTTTGTTATAATTCGTTAGATTTATTTGGTTAAAATAGTATAATGCGATTTCTGGCTTTCATAATGTGTATTGGATTAGCTTCAGAGTTATTTTCACAAACTGATTTTTGTCGTAAATCAACTGAAGGAACTGATTTTTGGTTTGGTTTTATGGAAAGCCGGAACTACCAGGAAAATCATTTCATTGAAATTACAGTTACAGCCAAAGAATCTACCACTTTTCAAATATTCATTGGCCCGGATGAAACTCCTTTTGGAGAAACTTACACACTCAATGAAAATGTACCTTTGCAGGTAGAAATCCCTTGGGAACTGGCTGAAGCAACCGGTTCTGAGGAAATTCAGGATAAAGGCATCCACCTGGTATCGGAAAAACCTGTGAATGTTTATGCCCTTAACTGGAGCCAAAACTCTGCCGACGTTGCAGTAATTTTCCCTGTTGGAAGTTTAGGCACGGAGTATTTCGCCATGTGCTATTACCCCGATATTGATTTGGTTAATCCGGAAACAGGAAACGGGCGCAATAGCGAATTTTTGATTGTGGCTTCTGAAAACGAAACCGTTGTGGAAATAACTCCATCGCGGGTAACCGACAAAAAAGTTCCGAAAGATTCAACTTTTTCTGTGGTGCTAAACAAAGGCCAGGTCTATCAGGTGCAATCGCAAAATATTGTGGGCTCGCATCTTGAAGGACAAGGTGACCTAACCGGAAGTTACATTTCGGCCAGTAAACCCGTTGCGTTCTATTCCGGTTCATTAAGTACCCGTATTCCAACAGGACAATGCTGCTGGGACCACCTTTTCGAACAAATTCCACCTATTCATTCATGGGGTTTGGAATACTACCTAACCCCACTGAAAACCCGCCAGCAAGATCGTTATCGTATTATGGCAGCACAAAACAACACCACACTTCTTATTACCGGAAGAACACCGGTAACACTTCAACGAGGAGAATTTGAAGAATTGGTAGTTTACCATAACGATCCCAAACGATTGTTGGCTGACAAACCTGTAATGGTAACGCAATTCAGTCAATCCCGCGATGTGGACAACGACTTCACCGGTGGTGACGGCGACCCGTTTATGATTATACTCAGCCCGGTTAACCAGTCGAAAAACGAAGCAACATTTGTAGCATATAGATCACCTGAACTAAATAATGGAGATTACGAAGGAATCACCAAGTACTTTGTTAATATAATTACCCCAACCGATGAAATTGAAAACATCAGACTGAATGAAGAACCAGTTGAAACTGAATTTCAAACCCTTCCGGGAAATTTATATTCGTTTTCCCAAATACAAATCGATGCCGGAACCAACCAAATCAAAAATATAAACGAAGACGCAGGATTTCTGGCTTATGCTTATGGCTTTGGAGGCGTTGAATCGTTTGGGTACGGAGTTGGGTTCAACCTCGATTTAACACTTGATTTGGGCGAAAGCATTGAATTTTTGGGCGATACTTTATTGCTTTGTTTGGGTGATACTTTAGTTCTTGATGCAGGTTACTATTTTGATACCTTTCAATGGAATTCAGGAGAAACCACTCAAACAATCAAGGTTTTTGATGAAGGGTGGAAAAGTGTAGAAACAACCACGTATGATGGGTGCGAACTGGAAGATTCTGTTTATATATTTTTAAGTCATCCCACAGTTCAACTCGATTTGGAATACCTGGAAGAATGTATGCCTTTTGAGCTGGAACTCAAAGCAGACCATGGTTACCAAAACTATTTATGGAAAAACGAAATGGGTGATACGCTTTCAACCGCTCAAAATTTCACTGCCAATAAAACCGGTAATTACAGCATCACTGTTTTTGACCAATATAAATGCACTGCAAGCGACAGCATGGAACTTATTATATTCCCCGTTCCTGAAATTGAATTTTTAGGTTCATCACAAATATGTGGTGAAAAAACGGCAAGCATTTCTGTATTAGCAACCGGAACTCCGGATTCAATTTGGAATTATGAGGGTGGAGTGGAATGGAGAACCAACAAACCTGCTGTTCTTTCCTTCAGAAACAAAACCAACACCACAGCAGAAATAGAGGTGAATACATGGGGCGATTATGAAGTCTATTTCCATTTAAAAACTACTGATGGCTGTGAAAAAACAGATACTTTTTTCATTCGGTTTCACCCCAACCCCACCGCTGATTTTATTTTAGACAACGACGAAAAATGTGAGGGGTACAGTCAAATACTAACTTTTACAGGTACGGCAACCGACAGTGCCAGTTTCTATTGGGACTTGAGCGGGTGTCATTTTCTCGACACAATGGACTGGCAAAACTATCTGGTTTCGGTGGGGGCATTTCTGGAAGATCCACCTGTAATCTCTCTTTTTATTGATGATAACGGATGTTTTAGCGATACTGTTTTTAAACCCGTAGGTGCCAAACCTAATTTTACGATTGACGCTGACAAACAACAGGGATGCGATGAGCTTGAAGTATATTTTACAAGCCAACTGTTAACACCCGATGAGGTTAATTTTGAATGGGAATTTGACGACGGCCAGATTTC
>JAZBNQ010000164.1:0-3362 GCA_036350775.1 Mariniphaga sp. | reverse complement strand
TTTTTCATTCCAGCCGTAATCCAAAAATCTGGAAAAGCAGAACTTAAGGAAAAAATAATTCCCGAACAAACTTAAAATTTTTTATTTCCAAAAAATTCTATGGTGAAAGGATATTTGTAAGGTGTGCCGTTACTCGCAGAAACGGTTCCCAATATTACCAGCACAAGCCAGGCAATACCGAAAGCAATAAGCATTAAAATACCAATTCCAACAACTATCATTATCGCAGAGATAATAAAAATTAACGACCAGGTAATTTGAAAGTTCAGCACTTCCCTGCCCTGCTCGGCAACAAATTCGTATTCGTCCTTTTTAATGAGGTAAACAATGAGCGGCCCTATAACATTCCCGAAAGGAATTCCGATAAAAATGGAAAAAGCAAGCAAATGTGTCAGCATTCCCCAGGTCTTTTCGTTGTGATCTGTAATTATTCGTTGCATAATTTCAGTTTTTAGTCATCTAAATTAAACATTTTTTGTTTTTTCGCAGTTCGAATTAAAAATGTTTTGCCGTGGAAAAAAATAAAAAAGAAGGAAGATATTCCAGAATATACACCCAGTTGAGTGAACTGTTAAAAAAAAGCAACAGCCCGGCTGCCCGGATGGCGACTATTATTGCGGTATTGCACCACAAAATGGACACCTTTTTCTGGACAGGGTTTTACCTCACCGAAAACGGTGAAATGACCGTGAACATGTACCAGGGACCTGTGGCATGCCAGATTCTTGAAAAAAACAAAGGTGTTTGCTGGGCAGCCTTCAATAGAAAAGAAACGGTAGTGGTGGAAGATGTGCACCAGTTTCCGGGGCATATTGCCTGCGACTCGCGCTCCAATTCCGAAATTGTGGTACCACTGAAAAATGCCACCGGTGAGATTATAGGCGTTTTGGATGTGGACAGCAAACAAAAAGCTGCATTTGACGAAGTGGATGCCCATTGGCTGGAAAAAATCCTGGATCTCATTTACCATTAAAGTACTTGCGACTGATAAAATTAGAAAGCCCACAGCAAAATGCAGACATTTCTCCATTACTTTTTACACCTCGTTTTTCCCTTTTTTATTGCTTTTTTCTTTTTTAGAAAAGATTGGAAAAAAGTTTATTTCATTTTGCTGGCTACCATGTTGGTTGATTTTGATCATTTATTGGCAACACCTATTTTTGAAGCCAACAGATGCAGCATAAATTTCCATCCGTTGCATTCTTACTACGCGATGATAGTTTATACAGGGTTGTTATTTTTTCGAAAACCTTACAACATAATTGGAATCGGGCTTCTTTTTCACATGCTCACCGATTTGATTGATTGCCTGTGGATGTATTCAAATTGCGAAAATTGCTTTAAAGATTCTCCGGCGTTCGAACTATTGAGTGGGATTTCCCAAATACTTGGACTGAAATAATTTAATTGCCTGCAACAGAAACTCTTCTTGCAGACACGGTTTTTCCCTAAAATAGAACCTGTTTAAAACAAAATAAAAGGTTATAGTAAAGGTAATCCGGACAGAATTCCCATCATAAAAACAGCAACTGTTATTTTGACTAATTATAAATTTCAGTTCATACGAAAACAAACACCTAATTTATAGCAGATTTCAGATTGAAGAAATTATTTTTGGATTTTTTACAAATCGAAATTTCAAATTACATAAAAATGACAGATCAGAACAATGCCATTAAGTTTTACAGTGGCGAACAGATTCCGGTGGAACTTCACAAGGTAAGAATTGTACAAAAACTTTACCTTAAACCAATTGAAGAACGCAAAGCGGCCATGGAAGAAGCAGGGTTTAATACCTTTTTGCTGAATACGAAAGACATTTTCCTGGATATGCTGACCGACTCGGGAACCAATGCCATGAGCGACAACCAGGTTTCGTCGATGCTGCAGGCTGACGATGCCTATGCAGGGTCACAGAGTTTTTACCGTATGGAACAAGCACTGCGCGACGTTTTCGGAAAACATTACGTCTTGCCGGTTCACCAGGGCCGTGCAGCTGAAAACATTGTTTCGCAGGTTTTCATCAAAAAAGGCGATGTAATTCCCATGAACTACCACTTTACAACCACCAAAGAACACATGGAACTAAACGGTGGCAAAGTATTGGAAATTTATGCCGACGATGCCCTGGAAATTAAAAGTAACAAACCATTTAAAGGAAACATCGATATTGATAAGCTGAAAGCAGTTTATGAGGAATACGGTAAAGATCGTGTGGCATTTGTGCGGATGGAAGCATCGACCAACCTGATTGGTGGACAACCGTTCTCCATGCAAAACATGCGCGACGTAAAAAAAGTATGCGAAGAAAATGGGTCGATGATGGTACTCGATGCCAGCTTGATTGGCGAAAATGCCTGGTTTATTAAAGAGCGCGAAGAAGAGTTTAAAAATGCCGATATTAAAGACATTTTGCTCGAAATGTGTAGCTATTCCGATTTAATCTATTTCTCGAGCCGGAAAGTAAGTTCAACACGTGGTGGAGGAATTGTTACCAACAGCAAAGACCTCTACCTCAAAATGCGCGATTTACTGGTGCTTTACGAAGGATTTCTTACCTATGGCGGCATGTCAGTTCGCGAAATTGAAGCCATGGCTGTTGGTATTATCGAAACCTGCGACGAAACTGTAATCAGCCAGTCACCGTCGTTTATTGCCTATGCTGTTAACCAACTCGATGCGGTTGGAATTCCAGTAATTACCCCTCCTGGTGCATTGGGATGCCACATTGATGCCAAAGGATTTTTACCACATGTTCCGCAGGTGGAATACCCTGCAGGAGCTCTTGCCTCTGCATTATATATGATTTCAGGTATTCGGGGAATGGAACGGGGAACAATATCCAGCGTTCGCGACGAAAATGGTGACGACATTCTGGCTGATGTGGAACTGTTGCGCCTGGCTTTCCCGCGCCGCGTGTTTACTCTTTCGCAAACCATGTTTATGATTGACCGCGTAAAATGGCTTTATGCCAACCGTGACCTGGTAGGCGGACTGGAATGGGTGGAAGAACCGCCATTGCTCCGCTTTTTTATGGGCCGACTAAAAGCAAAAGGCAACTGGCCCGAAAAACTTATGGCCAAGTTCAAAGCAGATTTTGGGGAATCGTTGTAAAAAAGTACAAAGATTTTGAGTACAGAGTACTAAAATTTAAATATTCAGATTGTTAAGGGGATCCGAAGGATTCCCTTTTTTCATGAAATGCTACCTGGCCTTTAGAGCAATAAATAATATTATGCGCATAAATTCCCGCCACCAAAAAAGGTTCAGTTTCTGCCTTCCTGATTCCGAATATTTTTTCATCTTTAAAACCCGGAACTTTAAACTGATTTAATATGGTTGACTGGCAAAAAGTACGTGAA
>JAZBNQ010000163.1:0-2062 GCA_036350775.1 Mariniphaga sp. | reverse complement strand
CCAGTGGGCCTGATCGCGTTGGTGGTTGTTTTGGGAAATATCGCAGAAATCATAAAGTTCCGGATGATCGAACGTACGTTTGTGCTGCTCCGATTTCAGGTCCCACGCGTCCCACATTTCGGTGAGGTTAACTTTTTTGCCTGCTTCGCCGGCTTTTTCGCGGATGTAACGGGCCCAGTATGCACCCCACTCTTCTTCGCCCGACGTTTCATTGTCCATGCAGTAAAGAATGTGGTTGTGGGTCAATGTATAGGAAAGCATTTTATCTACAAACTGCTGCTGAAATTTTAGCAAAACCGGATTGTTCCGCTGATTCGGCGTGGTAAAGAAAAACGGTTGTTTGTTTTGCCCGGGGTGATCGGGATATTCCAAATCCAGGCCCGATTCTGCTTCGGAATAATTGATGTTGTTTTTTGGATTGTACGGATGCGGAGGCCAGTTTTCGCGCGTGTAATCGAATCTGTCCCACACTTCAATCTGAACAATAATGTCGCGTTTTGCCGTTTCGTTCAGAAAAAATTCAAACCGCTGCCAGTATTCTTCATTCCACTGGTTCAAATCGTATTTTCCGTTATCCAGCAATTTGTGCGGATACACTTCGATGCCGCGATCCACACGGTCGCTCATGGTGTTGCGCACATAGTTTGCACCTGCTGATTTCATGGAGTCGAGGTGTGACACCAGCATTTTTGCAGGCCACTGAAACAGGTTGTCGTCGCTGCTGGCGCCCAGCAACATCACCGGCTCACCCTGGTATTGCCAGTACCACGGATTTTCGCTCCAGGGTTGAATGGCACGGTCCGGATCAGGTTTTTTGCTGCATCCGTAAAAAATGAATATTCCTAGCAAAATCAGCATAAACGGGTACCCTAATTTACCAGCTTCTCCAATTAACGCAACTTTTATTCTTTTCATAATTAATTTGATTATTTATTTGCGACTAATCTTCAACTTTTTTAAGTAGCAAAAGCATGTCATTTTCAAAATCGTGTTCAAATGTTATCCGGTTATTTTTCATACCAAAGTCGGCCAATGAATATTCATTGGTTACCGGGTTGAACCATTCAGCCGTATATTTGAAACCACCGGGATTGAACAATTCAACTTTTGCATTTTCAGGAATATAGACAACAATGGTTTCGTCGCCGGGAGATTTCAACACAGAAATCCAGTGGTTGAACGTTTCCTCTCCGGGTTGTTGGGCGAGTATCTGGTTTGCCGGATAAAGATTCCACCAGTCAAGTTTCTGAAAAAAACCAGCCAGGTAGCCCATTTGAATGCTTCCGGGAAATTCGATGCTTTTCCGCCAGCCGGTCACTCCTCCCCGGTCGCGGTGATTAAGAATCAGTTCGCCGGGCTGCAGCCAGGGCCAGATTCCGTTGGCACCATAAGTAACCCCGGCAACGGGTGTAGCAAAAATGCTCCAGTAACTGGCATTCCTGACATCTTTGGCAAAAATCCGGAATCCGATTTCCTCGTAATTAGGTTCCATGTTTATATAAGGCATGGGTTTCAGTTTGTTCCACATTTCGGCCATGGTACCTTTGTTTATCCAGTTCACTGTCCCCTCGGCATTGCTGTGCGAGCTTTGATATCCCATGAGATTATACCAATCTTCCTGTGCGTACAAATCGCCAATAAACGAACGTCCGTGGGGATGCAACGTAACCGGCGCGTGATCGATTCCATTAAAAACCCGCCGGCCAATCTCTTTCCACTTCAGTTCCTGTTCGCTGAAATAGCGTCCGTCGCCTCCCAAGGTCCACACCACATGGTTTCCCTGGTAGCGGGCCACAATATATTTTGCCAGTAAAACGGCTTCATCAAGCGGGAGCGTATAACCCGGGCTTAAATGCCGTCCTTCGCCGGTGGGAAGCGCCCATAAAATCACTGGCGACACCAGCATTCCTTTTGCATTCACTTCATTAATACGCTGGTCAATTCGTTTAAAAAACTCAGGATTAACCCGAATGTAACCTGTGCCCTCAATGGCAGTCAGTCCTTCTGCATTTTTATCGGCGCCCCGCCATTCGGTAGTTACCAGTTGAATGGTGTTGTAATG
>JAZBNQ010000162.1:0-3439 GCA_036350775.1 Mariniphaga sp. | reverse complement strand
AATGCGGCTTTACAAAAACATTGATGAACTTTTTACGCAGGTGGAATATTTTGTGGATGCCGTGGCCAGCTATAACGGCGATTTTGTGCTTTTCCCCGAGTATTTTAATGCGCCGCTGATGGCCGATTACAACCACCTGAGTTATGCAGAAGCCATCCGAAAACTGGCTGAATACACCGACGAAATCCGCGAACGTTTTACAAACCTTGCCATTACCTACAACATCAACATTGTAACAGGCAGCTTTCCTCTGGTAAAAGAGGAGAAACTTTACAATACCGGCTTTTTATGTAGGCGGAATGGTACTTATGAAACCTATACTAAAGTTCATATTACACCAGATGAAATTAAAACCTGGGGGCTTTCCGGTGGGGATATTATTGAGGTTTTTGAAACCGACTGCGGCCCGGTTGGCGTATTAATTTGTTACGATGTGGAATTCCCGGAACTTTCCAGAATTCTTGCCCAGCAGGGAATGAGTATTTTATTTGTGCCTTTCCTTACCGACACGCAAAACGGATATTCAAGGGTTCGGTACTGCGCCCGATCTCGGGCTATTGAAAATGAGTGCTATGTTGCCATTGCCGGCTGTGTGGGTAATTTGCCAAAGGTAGAAAATATGGATATCCAGTTTGCCCAGTCGGTGGTATTTACACCAAGCGATTTTTCATTTCCGGCTAATGGAATAAAAGCGGAAGCAACTGCCAATACAGAAATGATACTGGTTGCCGACGTGGATCTCGACCTGCTAAAAGAGTTGCATAACTTTGGAGCAGTTAGAAATCTGAAAGACCGTCGTACCGATTTGTATTCGGTTTGTTTAAATTCCGGTAAAATTCCGGTTGACACTAAAAAGATTTAGCAATAAAATTAATCCCGTCAGGGTTTTAAATTTGACGGGATTAAAAATATCATCATTATTCTTTGTTGCTATTCCTCTTCATCCCAAGTAATATCGTAAAGATAATCATTGAAAGGGAAGCGCTGGGAATGAATCACTTTTACTTCATCATACAATATCTTCTTCAATTCATCAATGTTTTCCTTTTGGGTGGCAGAAATGAAAACAGCCGGCAAATTATTTTTCGCCATCCAGGAATTTTTCCATTCATCCAAAGTAAAGTTTTCCTTTGTTTTAGGTGAAAGATCATCTTCATCTTTATGAATATGAGAAAATGCATCAATTTTATTGAAAACATAAACATTGGGTTTATCGCCCGAGTCAATTTCCTTTAAGGTATTGTTAACGGTTTCAATCTGCTCTTCAAATCCCGGATGGGAAATATCAACCACATGAACCAGAACATCAGCTTCTCGTACCTCGTCCAGTGTTGATTTGAACGACTCCACCAAATCGTGTGGCAATTTTCGAATAAAACCAACGGTATCAGCCAGTAAAAACGGAAGATTGACCACAACTACTTTTCTGACAGTAGTGTCGAGGGTTGCAAACAGTTTGTTTTCAGCAAACACATCCGATTTTGAAAGCAAATTCATGAGGGTGGATTTGCCCACGTTGGTATATCCAACCAAAGCCACGCGCACCAGTTTTCCGCGGTTTTTTCGTTGGGTAGCTTTTTGTTTGTCAATTTTTTTGAGTTGTTCTTTCAGCCGGGCAATTTTATCAAGAATTATCCGGCGGTCGGTTTCAATCTGGGTTTCACCCGGGCCGCGTAACCCGATACCACCGCGCTGCCGCTCGAGGTGAGTCCACATCCGTGTAAGCCGGGGTAGCAAATACTGGTATTGTGCCAGTTCAACCTGGGTTTTGGCGTGGGCAGTTTTGGCACGCCGGGCAAAAATATCAAGAATGAGGTTGGTTCTGTCGAGCACCTTACACTCAAGCCGACGTTCAATATTTCGCAATTGAGTTGGCGTAAGTTCGTCGTCAAAAATAACGGTATCGGCTTCCACCACTTTCATGTAATTGCCAATTTCTTCCAATTTCCCGGGCCCAACAAAAGTCGAAACATTTGGAACATCCAGCTTTTGGGTGAATTTTTTAAGTACTTCAGCACCAGCAGTATCGGCCAGAAATTCCAGCTCTTCCAGGTATTCCATAGCCTGTTTTTCCTCCTGGTTTTTGTAGATCAAGCCAACAAGAACGGCTTTTTCGGTTTGCGGAGCAGTTTCAATCATATAATTTGTTTCCTGTTATTTCAATATCCCAGATAAATGAGATTTAAGCTAAGACCATAAAAAACTCCTGACCCCAAAATTGGGATCAGGAGCAACTAAATATTTTTCTTTTTTCTACTGTAATACAAAATTAATAGGCACGGTGTAAGATACGCGTACCGGTTTCCCGCGTTGTTTCCCGGGTTTCCATTTTGGTAGTTGATTTACCACACGCAACGCCTCTTTGTCGAGCGACGGGTCAACACCCCTTGCAATTCTGGCATCGGCAATTGAGCCGTCAGTATTTACAACAAATGTTACATATACCCTTCCCTGAATTCCGTTTTCCTGGGCAATTACAGGATATTTTATGGCATTTGCAATGTATTGCCTCAAAGCCAGTTCTCCTCCCGGAAATTCAGGCATATCTTCAACAATAAAGAAAACCTGGGTGTCTTCTTCCTCTTCTTCTTCCTGTGTAGAAATAACCGGGGCAACATCAATTACCATATCGTCGGTAACGTCTGTTTCTTCAATAAACAGTTCATCTTCAATTTCCACATCATCGTCCACAATGTTCAAAACTTCAACAACCTGCGGTGGTGGTGGTGGTGGCGGTGGTTGTACTTCCTGCTCACGGGTAATCGGAATAATTTCTTCCTCTACTTCCTGCATTTGAATCTGACCCAGCGATTCTGTTTTTTTCGGAGCAGCTTTGTACTCAAAAGCAGCAAGGATAACTCCCAGCGCAACTACCAATCCTAACATCAGGAACACATTCCTTTTGTTTTCAAGGTCTGCTTTTGGTGATTTTTTAACTTCCATAGTACTTTTTTTATTTGTTTCTTATATAATTTCTTTCCCACATTAAAGAGGGCTAAAGATAAAAAATAATTGTCACTTGCAAATCAATTTTTTTTGATAATTCAAAATATCGGAAAAATTCCTGTTATGAACACTGTTCATGATCTTTAATTGTTTTTCAGAACTTAAATCTACACTTTATAATGCAACAAAAACTTTACCAGAGTTTGCCTTTGCTGATAAAAAATTTTTATATTTGCCCCGCTTTGGGGCATTAGCTCAGTTGGCTAGAGTGCTTGACTGGCAGTCAAGAGGTCACCGGTTCGACTCCGGTATGCTCCACCAAAAAAGGCAGGTATTCATTTATCTGCCTTTTTCTATTAAAATAATTTCATTTCAAAACAAAAACCTCTCAACCTCCTCTTCCAGCATGGGATTTCCGTAGGTAATGTTGTGCCCTTTTTCGAAATCGAAAAGGGTGAGCACACGCAGCCGGTAATAGGCCACCCAATAACTT